>JAHFAP010000191.1:0-4246 GCA_023250495.1 Deltaproteobacteria bacterium
TCTTCGGCGGAGACTTTGCCGTTGGAGTGATGACAAGTGTGTGGGTTCCGCAGCGCATCAACCCCTTGTGGGTGCGGTGCCGAGCCTGTGGCCGCGTGGTGGATGTGGAGAAGGTGGAGGGCAAGTGTCAATGTGGTCAACCTCTGCCAGAACCTCCACCTTACTGGTAAGAGACGGTGTGGACGAAAATGATGGCTAACCAAGCCACTGCACCTGACCGCCGCCCGCTTGCGGATCTGAGTGAAGCTGAACAGTCCCGGTGGGGCGGCGGCAGGTGACCGGCGGCGTTAGGATGGTCCGGTCCCGCCTTCAGCGTGATTTCCACTTCCTATCTTGTCGCTTCGGCGTTACTGATGTTTCTTCGCAGAGCGTAGTTTTTCGCGGGAGAAGTAATAGAAGTGCGTCCCCGACGGGATTCGAACCCGTGTTGCCGGCGTGAAAGGCCGGTGAAGGGGATTTTCGCAAGTAAGCGGCCGTTGGCGGGGCCATGCTCACGCAATCCGCCTCACCTTTATGCGCTCGGCTTCCTTTTCAATTTGTGCAAGGTCGTATTCCATCTGTATGCCAAGCCATACCTCGGGGCTTGACCCAAACGCCTTGGAAAGGCGAATCGCCATCTGCGGGGAGATCCCGGCCTTCTCGTTGACCAGGTTGTTGAGCGCCTGGCGCGTCACTCCAAGACGCTTGGCCGCTTCGGTCACGGTCAAATTGAGCGGCTCGATGCACTCCTGGCGCACGATTCGGCCGGGGTGCGGTGGATTCTTCATGCGCATAGCAAAGTCCTCTTTCTTCAATGATAGTCGATCAAATCGACGTCGTAGGCGTGGCCATCTCCAAAGCGGAAGATGACGCGCCAATTGGCCCGCACAGTGACGCTCCAAAAATCCTTAAGATCGCCCTTCAGACGGTGGAGTCGGAAGCCCGGCAGATCCATGTCCGAAGGTTTGCGGGCGCGGTTCAGAACGGCCAGGATGTTTTCCACTTTAGCGACATGATCCGCGCGAAGCCCCTTCGCCTCGCCCTTTTCAAATAGCCGCCTCAAGCCTTTGTGCCTGAAGCTTTGAATCACGTCGTCAGTCTAGCACGGATGGTGACAAGCATCAATTGTCATTTGGCGGGTACTGAGATATCGACCCGGCTCTCGGCTTGATTCTTTGGCGTCCCCGACGGGATTCGAACCCGTGTTGCCGGCGTGAAAGGCCGGTGTCCTGGGCCAGGCTAGACGACGGGGACCAAGTGTGAGCCGTGCTGGATTCGAACCAGCGACCCTCTGCTTAAAAGGCAGATGCTCTACCGCCTGAGCTAACGGCTCTCATGGAGGATTTGAGTTCTCCATTATTAACGGGAATGGTGAGTTAAGTCAACGAAACCCGCAGGCGGATCGCTGTACGGCCGGTGAAGCGCCGGAGATTAGAACTGTGGTCGGAGAGTTTTTGTGACCAACCGAACACTAGCAGTCGAAGGCGCGGGGGGGTCTGCCTCGAAGATAGGGACACGTCCGACACTGAGAATTCTCACAGGCCACGAGCCCGCGGAGAGAGCAAGCCCGGGACAGAAAACCAGAGGCCCATCGGGTCCCGCTGAGAGGCAGGCTCCTCGCGGCTTCCTGAAGAGAACCTAGCCTAGGTTGCAACTCTGTCGCTAACAATGGTAAGTCAATTTTCACTGAGCGAGAAATGTGGACCCACCTCCCCATGAGTGGAGAGAAAAAGGGGGACACGAACCTTTTCCTACGGCCAGTCTCGACATCTTCTGGCTCCGCGACGAAAGCCTCGAAGACTCCGACAATCTTCCCGATCCCGACGTTCTCGCGCAGGAAATCGTCGAAGACCTCGAAGCCGCCCTCGAACAGTTCCGCGAAATCGCGAATGACTTGGGTGGAGAAGGCGTCGAAACTAAGAAGGAATGATTGACCGAGGTCTGCCATGAAAACTAGGTCAATCTTAAGCGAGAGACTTCGGTGGAGGGCTTAGGTCAAAGTATGGATATTTATAAAGTAGGAGAGGATGATTGAAGATATCTGGGATCATCTGGCTGCCTGAGATAGTCGAGAAGATCAGACACAAGCACCGTGTAGAGCAGGACGAGGTCAAAGAAATCTTAACGAGCTCGTCACATTTCAGGTTTGTTGAAAAGGGGCACCGAAAAGGTGAGAATGTCTATTCAGGGATGGGTCAGACCGACGCGGGTCGTTATCTTATTGTCTTTTTCGTGCACAAGAAGAGCCGGCAGGCTTTAATCCTCTCGGCGCGGGAGATGACCGCCAGTGAAAGGAAGAGATATGAAAAAAAATAAGAGTTCCATTTCCAAAGCTCGTTCGTACGCGGAAATCGGAGAGTTTTGGGACGAGCACGACTTGAGTGATTTTTGGGGCAAGACGAGAAAAGTGAGATTCGACGTGGTAGTCGAGCCCGAAGCTACCTACTACCCCGTAGAAAAGGGGCTGTCCGAGAAAATCCAGTCGGTGGCCCGCAAGCACGGGGTGTCCTCCGACACTCTAGTTAATCTTTGGCTGGAACAGAAGATCAAGGAACAGAAGTCTTCTAGGCCCCCAGGAAAGCTAAGCGCAAAGAACGCATAGATGTTCAGGCGGAACGATGAAAAAAACCAATTTCGACCGTTACCTCGAAGAACAGCTTCAAGACCCGGCGTTCGCCGCCCGCTTCAAGCGCGCCGGCGAGGCATGGGATGTGGCAGTGCAAATGACCGCCCTGCGCCAGCCGTACCGCGCCAAACGCACCAGAACCAAACGGACATGAGCCGGGGACGGAAAACTCTTTACCAGCTTGCCTCGCGCTTGGCTGCTCTGCAGGAACAGGCGCGATCCCTGGGCATTTTCCCTGGTGATCGCGAGCTGCTTGAGTGCCGGAAATGTGGACTGCTAGAGGACGTGACCGTTACCGGACAACTCATAACCTGCCACCCGCAATCCTTGGGTCATGATACGGGGCTTCGCTTTCAGGAACTTTCGCAGAACCATTTCCGCTGTCCTGCGTGCGGTTCGAAGGTTGTGGTAACTAGCGTGCGGCGAAGAAAGCAACCGCGACAAGGCCAGCCTCGAAATCTTCCGGCTCAGAGACGAAAGCCTCGAAGACTCCGACAGTCTTCCCGATCCTGACGTTCTCTCGCGCGGTTGCAACTCCGGCGCGAACAGTGGTAAGGAAAATTGCTCGGCAAAGTTCACGGGGACGAAAAACACCTGCGAAGATTTCTGACCCGCGCAGGAGGATGCCATGGATAAGATGGAGCAGCTCAACCGCGAGCTGGAGGAAAAGAACCTCGTCGGCTACTGGAATCTTGTCCGCGGCCGCGGCGACGACTATGAGCCAAAATCCTCGTTCGAGCCTTGCATGTGGAAGTGGAAGGACGTCTCAAGCGCCCTGGAAAAGGCCGGCGAGCGACTCGGTCTGGAGGCCTCGTTCAGGAGGTTCATAGGCTTCCGCACCCCTTCACTCAACATGACGACCACCCACACGCTCCTCCTCGGCGCCCAGCTCGTCAAGCCCGGAGAAGTCGCCAAGGCTCATCATCACACTATGGGCGCGGTCCGCTTCGTCATCCGCGGAGGCGGGGCCCAGACCACCACCAACGGCGAGCCTTTTCCTATGGAGCCGGGCGACCTCATCACCACCCCCAGCATGACGTGGCATGACCACTACAACGGCTCCGACCAGCCGATCGTCTGGCTCGACGGCGCCGACGGCCCGTTCATCAGATATCTCGAGATCGGCTTTGGCGAGCGCTTCGAGAAAGATCGACAGCCCCATTCTCGTGCCGTGAATTGCTCCGCCTACGAGCTGGCCCCGGCGCGTCCCAGTTGGATTCGCAACGATTCTCTGCAGCCGCCTCCCTACCGCTACCGCTGGAAGGAGACAGAGAAAACTTTGAACGTGCTCGGCGAGAGGCCGGGAGATTCTTGGGATGGAATCTTGCTGCGCTATGTCAATCCCATCAACGGAGGCCCGACGCTGCCCACCCTCTCGTGCGAGATGCAGATGCTGAGACCGGGCGAACAGACCCAAGAGCACCGGCACACAAGCAGCGCGATCTACCACGTTTTCCGAGGCAAAGGGTTCACGGTGATCGACGGTACGCGCCGTGATTGGGAGAGCGGCGATTCGTTTACCGTGCCGCTCTGGCGCTGGCATTCTCACGGCAACAGCGGGCGGGAGCCCGTGGTTCTCTTTGTCATGAATGACCGACCGATGCTGGATGCATTCGGTTTTTATCGTGAAGAGGCGCGGCA
>JAHFAP010000191.1:4346-6308 GCA_023250495.1 Deltaproteobacteria bacterium
CGTCTCGCCAAGCTCGACACCTGCGCGGCGTCGGACGCGCTGGACCGGCTCGGCCTTCGCGGCGCCACCATCGGGATTCGCCCCGTCTGGCCCTGTCCCCGCATCGTTGGCCGCGCGGTGACGGTCAAGATCAAACCTGTGGGACTGGAAAAACCCAAACAACACCTCGGCACGCCCGCGATAGAGATCGCGCAGTCGGGGAATATTATTGTCGTCGATAGCGGCGGAAGAACGGACATCTCGGCGTGGGGCGGGCTGCTTTCGCTCGCGTCAAAGCTCAAAGGGTTGAGCGGTGTGGTCGTGGACGGCGCCTGCAGAGACGTCGATGAGAGCCGCGAGGCAGGTTTCCCGGTCTACGCACGCGCCGTTGTCCCCGTGACCGCGCGAGGCCGCATCATGCAGGACACGGTGAACGAGGAAATCCAGTTCGGCGGAGTCCAGGTTCACGCGGGAGACCTGGTGATCGCCGACGGCAGCGGCGTCGTCATCATCCCGGCGCCTCGCGCAGCAGAGGTCATCGCCGAAGCGGAAAAGATCGCCAGCCGCGAGGCCAAGATGGCTGAAGCGATCCGCAGCGGGCGTTCTGTCGTCGAGGTCATGGAGAGTTTGCGTTATGAATCGATGCTGAGAAAGGAAAAATAAGACCGTGCCTTGGGTCATGAAATTCAACATCAAAACATTTGATACATAAAGCAAACTAGCTGATTTTCCTACACTTTTTTTCATATTTTTCTTGCCAGTAAGCCCAAGTTAGGTATACCCTGCTATAAGCTCTGTGCTTGCAGAGGCGTTGGATGCGTTTCCAGCTGGCAATGATTCTCGCTGTGGCGAGAATGGCTCTGTCTCTCTTCTGCTTCCTGGCGCTCGCGCAAGAAGCCCGCGCAGACTGGAAACAGGAATGGGAGAAAATCGTCGCCGCCGCGGAAAGAGAAGGTGAGGTGACTCTCTACGGGCAGGGGAGATCCGGTGTCAGCGACGCCATTCTAGAATTCAAAAAAGTTTATCCGAAGATCCGTCTGAACTTCGTCAGTGGACAGGGAAGCGAGTTGGCGAAAAAAGTGATGGCGGAAAAGAGAGCGGACAAGAATTTCGTAGACATCGCGATCGGCGGCGGGGGAACGCAGGTGCTGGTCTATCACAAGGCCGGTTTGCTGGAGGTGATGAGCGCGGCCTTCGTCTTGCCCGAGGTGGCCGATACCTCGCTGTGGTGGGGCAAAAAGCACCATTACGCTGACCCGGACCAACGATATGTCTTCATGGCGCAGGGAGATGTCGCCGACCGCATGGGCGCGTACAACAAGAATCTGGTGAAGCCGGCCGAAATCCAGTCGTGGTGGGATGTCTTAGATCCCAAGTGGAGAGGGCGGATCGTCATGTCCGATCCCAAATGGGCCGGCAACATCGGCAACTGGAGGTATCTCTACTACGCCCCGGAGTTGGGCCCGAAGTTCATCCGGAGATTTCTGGGAGAGACGGAGCCGGTGTTTTCTACCGACGAGCGGCAGATGACCGACTGGCTCGCCTCGGGGAAGTACGCCATCTATCTGATGGCGAAAGATGAGAACATCGACTTAGCCGTCAAACAAGGGCTCCCCATCGCCTCGCTTCACAGCCAGAAAGAGCCAGGAGGCATAACAACGGGCTCGGGTCATATCAGCTTTTTCAAGAAGGCGGCGCATCCGAACGCCGCTCGGGTTTACATCAACTGGTTTCTGTCGCGCGATGGGCAGCTCGCCTGGCAGAAGTATACGGGCGACAACTCGATGCGGACAGATATTCCTAAGGACATGTTGCCGCTCGGCCAGGCACAGGTCCCGCAGGAAGGGCGCCAGTATCTCATCACGAGCCTGCCGCAGTATGAGGACGTGAAGCCACTGAGAAAACTCGTGGATGAAGTTTTAGCGAGGCGCGGCCGATAGGGTGAGCGACGGATGAAACTGAGAGGCGGAGAATTTTCAGTGG
>JAHFAP010000192.1 GCA_023250495.1 Deltaproteobacteria bacterium
CGGCCTTGGTCTTCTCGTCGGTCGGCGCCTCGAATTTTGCCGTGGGTCCGTGATCCATAATGCCTCCTGCGATCCAAATCTTTTCTCTTCAATACCTAAAATATTTCTGCAAATAATACAAACGACTCAAGCCGGCCTCCCGGACTGGCGGCCGGCGCCGGAGTAGGTCAACTGATCATTCTCGACGGCGGCGAAAGGAGTCAACTGATGGAGCTGCGGATTTGCCGGCGAGAGAATGTGTCGGACTTCCCAGCCGCGAATGACGAGCGCGTCGGCGATCAGCGAGCGGTGGCAGCGCCACGGCACCGCCTCGGCGCACATGAGCGCGGCTTTCTCTTGCGCGGCCAGATCCAGCAGCTCCGCGATGCCTCTCTGAAACTCCTCGGTCTGCATATAGTCGGCAAAGCCGCGAAAGCTTGCGTTGCGCCAGCCGAGATTGATGGAGTCTTTCAGAGGCTTTCTGAGCCCGCCGAGAATTTTCATGTGGCGATATTCGATCTCTTTGCGCGCGAGCGCCCTCTCGAGTTTATCCGAATTGAAGTGCGGCACATGCCGCGACCTGGGCAGGGTCCGCACGTCTACCAGCAGCTCG
This sequence comes from Deltaproteobacteria bacterium, assembly GCA_023250495.1. Taxonomy (GTDB): domain Bacteria; phylum Desulfobacterota; class Binatia; order UBA9968; family UBA9968; genus JAHFAP01. Next base: position 593 of record JAHFAP010000192.1, read on the forward strand.
ATGTTGAAATGTTCGAGAAGCGCCTCGAACTCGTCAAACGCTCTGGTGGAGTGACCGATGGTGTAGATCGAATTTGACATCGGCGGGATAGCCGCGCGGGGTTTCAGACGCTTCGCCTCAGCTCGGCCGCGGTTTCAACGAGCAATCGCGCCTTCGCCAGCGCAAGCTCGCGGCTGATCGTCATCAGGCCGCAGTCCGGGGCAAGCAGCAGGCGCGACGGCTCCACGTAAGCGAGGGCGCTGCGGACGCGCGCGACGACTCTCTCCAGCGGCTCGGGCGGCGTGTTGCCGGGATCGACACAGCCGAAGACCACCAGCCGCTCACCGCAGCCGCTGAGCAGCGCCGGGTCGAAGTTGCTGCGAGCGAACTCGAGCGAGAAGCCGCTGATGCGGCTCTGCATCAAAAGCCCGAGCAGCTCCGGATACTCGTATTCATGCTGGCGCGTGCCGGTGCCGGGATAGCCATAGCAGAGGTGAACCAGAGTCGGGATCGTGACCCCCTCCAGGCAGCGGTCGAGCGCGCGCACGCCGTAAGCGGCCGCCTTCTCGTGGTAGCGCGTCATCGCCGGCTCGTCGATCTGTGCCACGTCGCAGCCGGCCGCCTGTAGCGCCAGCAACTCTTCGTTCAGCGCAGCAGCGACATCCATGGCCAAGGCTGCCTCGTCGCCGTAGAACTCGTCGCAAGTGCTATCGACCACGGTCATCGGCCCGGGCACGGCCATCTTGACGGGCCGCGACGTGTGCGCCCTGGCGAAGCGCAAGTCCTCCACCACCGCCGGCGCGCGGCGGCTGACCGGCCCGATCACGCGCGGCACCAAGCGCTCGACGTCGGTGCGGCGGCGGATCGCCTTCGGCCGACGGTTGACGAGATCGAACCCCTCCATGCTCGCGAGCACGTGATTGATAAAGTGCGGCCTGCGCTGCTCTCCATCGGTCAGCAGATCCAACCCAACGCGCTCCTGCTCATGCAGTATCGCGATCGTGGCATCGTCTTGTGCCTCGCGCAGAAGCTCGCCCTCGAGGCGGAAAGTTACTTCGCTTCGCTCTTGATCGGCGAGCCAGTTAGGGCGGGGAAAGCTCCCCACGGTCGTCGTCGCTATGGGAGGAAGTTGCATGGTGTTTCCCACATCGGATCAGACCCTACGGAACGGCGAGCGCGCTATTTGCGCGAAAGCAAAAAGGCGCTGAGGGCCAGGTATCCGGCAACCAAAATCGACAGCCACGAAAGCCACATGGGCACGACAAACGTGCCGATTTGAGCAGGCCAGCCTAAAGGAGGCGGAGAAGGTGGAGAAAAGTAATGATCGCAAAGGTGGTTCCGCTTACGGCGACAAAGGCTTTTTGTTTCATGGCTTGCCGCTCTACTCTCCGATCCCGGTGATCTTCACGCTTGCGTGTTTCGATTTGTGCTTGCGGTTGAGATAGATCAGGACGCCGGTGATTCCCTCGATGACGTAGGCGTTGGCCGCCGACCCGGCATCGAAAGGCTTGGCGCCGATGCGGCGAATGATCTGCATCACGCCCTGCTTGGCGGCCTCGCTGTCTCCGCACACCAGCACATCGCCGAGCGGCGCGTGAATATCCTGCAGATCCAGCGCGGAAATATTATGCAGCGCTCCTACGACTGGCGCCTCGCCGCCGAGGATCGCCTGCGCCTCCAGCAAGGCGGAGCCGGCGGGCGGCACAAACGGTCTGCCCTTTTGTAGCGGAACCACGGCGTCGATAATGGTCTTGCCGCCGAGCTGGCCCTTTAAATCGGCGACGATCTTCGCGTGCCCCTCGTAAGGCACCGCGATGACGACGAACTCCGCCTCTTTGACCGCCTCCTGATTGCTATCCCCCTCGAGCCGCCCTTGCGTCACTTTGTCTTTCAGCGAGTCGACGACTGTTTTCGCCTTCTCGCGGTCGCGCGAGCCAATGACGACCCGGACGCCGGGCGCAACCAGACGCAGCGCCAGCGCCGTGCCGAGATTGCCGGTCCCTCCTACGATAGCGATCGAGACCTCCTTTTCCATAGGCATCCAGCTCTCCCTTTAGTATTTCCCCGTTTTCCCTACCCTCTCCCTTCCCTCTCCCTAGCAGGGAGAGGGTTAGGGGTGAGGGTCGCTAGAAACTGCGAAAGAGATCTTCCGCCTCCGGGCGGAGCAGTTCTTGCGCCGATCCATCCTCCCCTTTCCTTTCATAACCCCGAATCACCACAACCGGAATCTCCCCCTTTTTTCCCATCACCACCTCCGCGGCCGCGGCCAGCTCGTCGGCCACCGCCGCTACCGAGGCTTTAAGCTCGTAACCGTAGCGGTCGCTCGTCCCGCGATCATCCTTCACGGGCCGAAGCCCCGCGACCCCGACCGCCACATCCACTGTGCCCAAGCGCCAGGGACGACCAAAACTATCGCTGATAATGATTCCCGGCGCCACACCGAGCCGCTGCTGGATCTCTTCCCTGATTTTTCTTGCCGAAGCGTCGGGATCGCGCGGCAAGAGGGCCACGCGACCGAGGCCGACATTCGACAGATCCACGCCCGCGTTGGCGCAAATAAAGCCGTGGTGGGTCTCCACGATGATCGTCCCGCCGCCCTTCCTGATAATCCGGCGGCTCTCTCTTAAGATGACCTCCACCAGCCGGGCCTCTTTGCCCAGCTCTCGCGACAGCTCCAGGGCGCGCGCCGAAGGCTGGATTTCATCCAGGCGAAGGATCTGCCCTTCGGCCTTTGAGACAATCTTATGAGCCACCACGAGCACGTCGCTGTCCGTAAGGGTCAGAGCCTGCCGCACGCAAGCTCCAACGATCAGTTCGCTGATCGAATCGCCTCGACGCACATCGCCAAAATCTTCAAGGCCGATGATTTCAAGCCGGGTCATAATTCATCGGCCATCACGCGCTGAGCGCTAATTTCATCTCCATGATCCTTGCGTAGCTTTCACCCAGGCCTCCGCCGGACGCAAGAAAACGTTCCAGATCCCCCGGCTCATCGATATCGAGAGCGATTCTCTCGTTCTCCAACACCCGAAGCGGCAGCCCTTTGGCCGCGACCTGGTTGAGGTGATACAAGAAGCTGTCGTAGCCGAAGCGCAGCCGGATCAAGTCCGGCGGAGAGAGCAGGAGCGCGTTGGTTCCCATGCGGTCGTGCGACGGAACCAGCAGGGCGAAAGGAGAGAAACCGTCGTGCCTCGCAGTCTGCTCAAGCAAAAGCTCGATATCGCTGGAGCGGAGCAAGGGAATGTCGGCTGGGATGACCAAAGCGGCTTCAATGCCTCTGCGCTTCATCTCCGCCAGGGCGAACATCACGGCCTCCGTCTCACCCCTCTCCTCTTTCTCGAAAATCACCTGAGCGCCAAGGGAAGAAGAGATCTCTTTCACCCGCGCATCGCCGGTGACGACGAAACTCGCCTCCAGCCCGCGCGCGAGAAGCGCCTGCCGGAGAACATCGCGCATCATCGCCTCCATCAGGAGTTCCCGCTCCGCCGCGCTCAAAAGCGGCGCGAGGCGCTGCTTCGCATGAGTGAAACCTTTGGCGGGAATGAGCGCGGAAATTTTCATAAGCGAGCCACTACCTCGCGTGCGAGGCTGCGTTTGTCGGAAAGAGAGCCCATGCGAATCGAGGCCACAATCGTCTTGATGCCCAGCCCTTCGATTTTTTCCTGAAGCGCTGCGTCTTCATGCGCGATCAAAAACAGATCCACAAAGTCGGCGTAGGCCTTGGCCACGCCGAAGCTCGAAACTTCCATGCCCATCGCAGCCATCAACCGGTCCGCCGGCCCGCTCACGGCTGCTCCTTGAATGATCGGGCTCACTGCTATGACCGGAGCCTCAGTTTCTTTCAACGCGGCCCTGATCCCTGGAACGGCCAGAATAGGACCGATGCTCGTAACCGGATTGCTCGGACAGATGATCACGCCGGTTGCCTCACGGATCGCATCCAGCCCGCCCGGCGCCGACCGGCACCGCTCCGCGCCGGCGAAAGAGACGCCGCTGACCTCACCCTGCCATCGCCGTTTCACAAAATATTCCTGAAAAGAGATCTCTCCCGCCGGCGTCGCAATTCTGGTCTCCACTCTATCGTCAGACATCGGCAAAACTTTTGCTTTGACTCCAAGCGCATTGCGGATATGATCCGTCACCTGTGACAGGCTCAGTCCTTCGCTCAACAGGCGCGTCCGTGTGATATGCGTGGCGAGATCTTTATCGCCGAGCTTAAACCAACTCTCCCCTCCGTATCTCCCCAGCCACTCCAGCGCGACGAAGGTGTCTCCTGCGATCCCCCAGCCTTTCTTGCCGTCGCTGATTCCCGCCAGAGTATAAGTGATCGTGTCCAGATCCGGCGAGATATGGAGCCCGTGCAGGACAAAGTCATCGCCGGTGTTGCAGATGACAACCAGATCTTCAGGGTCCGTCTCCAGGCTGATTCCCTGAACAAGTTTTGCCCCACCGGTTCCTCCCGTCAAGACCGCTAACATCCGGTTCCCGCGCTAGAGGCTCGCGCTGACCCTTGCGGCCGTTTCAGCCGGAATGATCCTGCCCGATATTTCATCTTTCACCAGGCCGTCATCGCCACACAAATTCTCCACGTACGGGAGAAGTAAAGGTGGAATAAACTTCTCGCACCGAGAAATGTACTCAGGATAGATCGGCAGGCGCGGCCTGAGCGCAAAACCAGCTTCGTGAGTCTTTTGCTGCAGAGTGGCCAACGCCGGCCACGGCGCCTCCGGGTTGATATAATCCGGCGTCAGAGGAGAGACGCCGCCCCAGTCGTTGATCCCCGCGCGCAGATAGAGCGGGTAGCTTTCAGGCGTGAGGTTCGGCGGCGCCTGGATATTCATCTCGCCGCCAAAAATCAGCCGCGCCAGGGCTATGGTTTTGAGCATCTCTTCCAGAGAGGGCTCCGGATGCTCGCTCATGGGAATCTCCGGCTTGGCGCGGAAATTCTGAATGATGACCTCTTGAATGTGACCATAGCGCTGATGCAGCTCGCGGATGGCGAACAGCGACTCGATTCTTTCCTGCCAGCTCTCGCCGATGCCGATAAGAATGCCACTGGTGAATGGGATCCTCAGCTTGCCGGCTTCAGCAATCGTCCGAAGCCGCAGTTGGGGTTTTTTATCTGGCGCGTTGAAATGGGGGCCGGACGGCGACATGAGGCGCTCGCTGACATTTTCGAGCATCAGGCCGAGGCTGATGTTGACCTGTTTAAGGCGCTCAAGATCGCCCTTTCCCATGATTCCTGGGTTGGAATGCGGGAGCAGCTCCGTCTCTTCCAGCGCCACCTTGCACGCCTCATAGAGATAGTCGAGCGTGCGCCGCAGCCCGATCCCGCTAAGGAAATCTCTCATCTCAGCATAGATCGCCTCGGGTTTGTCTCCCAGACTAAACAGGATCTCGGTGCAGCCAAGCAGCTTTCCCTGGCGCGCAACGCGCAGGACTTCGTTCAGCGTCATGGTCTTTGCCCCAGGCTCATCCGGAGATTTGCGAAAAGTGCAATAGCCGCAGAAATCCCGGCACAGGTTCGTAAGCGGAATGAAGACCTTGGGCGAGAAGGTGATGGTTTTGCCTTTGTGACGGTCGCGCAGCTCTGCCGCCGCTTGCAGGAGCGCGGCCAGCTCCTCTCCGCGCACCGCTGTAAGCTGCAATGCCTCTTCTTTTGTCGGGACTTTCCCCTGAAGGCAGTCCCTGATGACCGGCTGGACCATCTCTGCCTGAATAGCCGATA
>JAHFAP010000193.1 GCA_023250495.1 Deltaproteobacteria bacterium
TTTTGATGGACCGACTGGATCTGGAGTGGGATAAGCGCGGCAGCCGGCAGGCGCCTTTGTTGAAAAAGAAGCCGAGCGAATATCTCAAGGGCGGCCAGCTCTTCTTCAACTGCGATGTCAAGGAACATATCATACCGACTGTGGTCAACATGGTGGGAGAGGACCATCTTTTTTATGCCTCGGACTATCCGCACGAGCGGGATCAGGAGGAGACGATTGGCTTTTTGCGCAGTCGTGAGGATCTTTCCGAGCGCGCAAGAGAAAAGATCCTCTATCAGAACGCTAAAAAGTTTTATCGGCTGAATTAAACTGGTGACCATTGCATTGGCCTCCGAGGGAAGGGTCTCAGCCCAGGAAAAATTAAGGAGGATATTATGTCTAGGAAACTCTTGGATCTATTCCTAGCTATTGCCATTGGGCTAGCTTCTGCTACCAGTGCGGCACATGCAACCACCCACGATTTTTATAAGGGCAAGGCGATCCGTCTCATTGTGGGGCTCGCGCCCGGCGGCGGCTATGATACCTACTCTCGCCTGATCGCCCGGCATATGGGGAAGCATATCCCTGGCAATCCCGTCATTGTCGTCGAGAACATGGATGGGGCTGGAAGCCTAATTGCAGCGAACCACATTTTTAAGATAGCTAAACCCGATGGCCTGACCATCGGCCACGTCCTCGGCGGCCTGTTTTTGCAGCAGCTCCTCGGAAAGGCGGGTATTGAGTTTGATGCTGCGAAGTTTGAATACATAGGCGTTCCAGCTCAGGACAACTTCATGATTGGTTTATCCAAGGCGACTGGCATCACAAGTGTAGAAAAATGGATGGCGTCTAAAACAACTGTCAAGTTTGGAGGAGTTGCGCCTGGTGGTGGAACCGATGACATTCCTAAAGTCCTTGCGCATACTTTGGGCCTCCCCATCCAACTGGTCACAGGCTATAAAGGGACTGGTCCCGTTCGGCTCGCTTTCAACAGCGGGGAGGTCCAAGGGGTTTCCAACGCCTGGGAGTCGTTCAAATCGACTTGGCGCAAGGAGGTGGAGTCAGGGGATGTTGTTATTGTCCTCCAGGCGACCGTGAAAGCGCATCCGGAACTCCCCAATGTTCCAGTCGCGTATGATCTCGCAAAGACTGATGAGGCGCGAAAATTAATCCAAGTGGTGCTTCGGGTCCAGGGGCCTTCAACGCGTCCCTATCTGCTGCCTCCTGGGACACCAAAAGAGCGCGTGGAGATGCTGCGCAAGGCTTTTACGGACACCATGAAGGACCCCGAGTTGTTGGCTGAGGCCACAAAGGCCAAGCTGGATATCAACCCTGATGACGGCGCAGGGCTGGAGCGGAACGTAAGAGACATCTTTAAACTCGAGCCTCCTTTGGTAGCCAAACTCAAGGAGATTCTTAAATAGATCTTTTCAAGCTCAAGCCTGTGTTGGCAGCCAACCGAAGCAGGGTCTGATTCCTAAGTACTCGCCTTGGTCAGGCTAATAGACCAAAACCAACAGTCTTTGGAGGTAGAAGATGCGGTTGAAAGACAAAGTGGCGATAGTCACCGGCGGCGGGGTCGGCATCGGCCGGGCCTACTGTTTTGGTCTGGCGAAAGAAGGAGCCAAAGTGGTGGTCGCGGACATTCAGGAAGCGGAGGCGAAAAAAGTGGCGGGCGAGATCCGCCAGGAGGGCGGCGAGGCCTTCGCTGTGGCGGTCGATGTGACCTCCGCTAACAAAACACAGTCGATGGCCGAGGCGGCGCTCGGAAAATACGGGCACATCGATATCCTGGTCAACAACGCGGCGCTCTACAGTGCCATCAAGAAAAAACCGTTTTCAGAAATCAGCGAAGAAGAGTGGGATAAGGTGATGGCCGTCAACCTCAAGGGGCTCTTTCTCTGCGTCCAAGCGGTCCATCCGGCGATGAAGCAGCAGGGCAAGGGGAAGATCATCAACATCTCCTCGGGAACCGCGCTCGGTGGAACGCCCTTCTTTCTCCACTACGTAACTTCCAAGGCCGGAGTGATCGGCTTCACCCGGGCGCTTGCGCGGGAATTGGGATCTGACAACATCTCTGTGAACGCGATCACGCCGGGACTAACTATCTCAGGTCCGCAGCAGGAGGGCGTCCTGACCCCTGAGCAGCTCGCTGACCGCAGGCGCAGACGCTCCTTCCAGCGCGACCAGCATCCCCAAGACCTCGTCGGCACCGTGATCTTTCTGGCTTCCGACGACAGCGACTTCATCACCGGACAGACGATCAACGTCGACGGCGGCGCGAATATGTACTAAGCAGTGACTCAATCAAAAACCATGCTGGTGAAGGTAACCGCGGAGCCGGTTTCCTGGGCGGAAGCCTGGCTGTACTTGAGACATTTTCCCCGGTTCCAGTTCAGCAGGTGAATCAGAAAGTAGAGCGGCGAAAAGCCGCAGATGCGTCGCCGGCCACTCAGCGGCTGGCCGTTACCCCTCAAGACTCCCGCTTGAAACAACCTGACCTTGATGCCATTATGACGACATGACCCATCCGGCTGAGAAGATTATAGAAAGCTTCGACGCGCTGAGTGATGCCGAGAAGCGCGAAGTTATCGCCGTACTGCTCAGAAAAACTGCCACGTTGGAACCAATGACCGACGATGAGCTGCTAGCGGCTGCAGACCAGGTCTTCCTCGATCTCGATCACCACGAAGCCAAAAGATGAGCGTTCCTCAACGCAGCGAGGTCTGGATGGTCGATCTTGGCCTTGCTGCCAAGGTGCGCCCCTGCCTAGTGTTGAGCATCCCCGCCGAAGAGGAAGAACGTTCCCTAGTAACGTTGATTCCTCACGCCACGAGCGTTCGGACCTCCCGCTTCGAATGCGAAGTACCGACACCTTTTCTCCGCTCCGGAGCCTTTGACGCACAGAGCATCGTGACGGTTCCAACTGCAAAGCTCCTTCGTTGTCTGGGCAGTCTCAAGCCGGAGCAAGTTGCTCAGATCGAAGAGGTTGTGCGTCGTTGGCTAGGTCTCAGGACCTAATCAAAAACCACACTGGTAAAAGTCACCGCTGAGCCGGTTTCCTGGGTGAAGGCCTGGCCGTACTTCAGCAATTTTCCCCGGCTCCCGGTTAGCAGATGAATCAGAGAGTAAAGAGGAGAGAATCCGCAGATGCGCCTGCGGTCCTCGTCCTTGGCGATCTCATCGAAGAAGCCCTCGGAATCGAGTGAAGCGAGCCTATCGATCAGCCGTTGATCTTCCTCCTCCACCCACTTGAGAAAGTCCGGAGTGATCGGCTCGCGGTCGCCGAACTGCATCCCTACGTGCGCCAGATCCACGCCGGCGACAAAACAGACGAGCCTGGACTCTTTCGCCGCCAGGTCGGATAGCGATTTAAGAAAGTCCCCGATACGGGGATCTCTCTCGGGAAGCGTGCGGCTGCGCACGTTGGAGTGAAACGACGAGACCAGGATCGGGACGATCTTGAAGCCACGATTCTCTCCCGTGAGCTGCGCCCGCAGCTCGGCGGCGTACTTAAGATAGATCACCTGAAACTCCAGCGAGTGCTCGGTGCGATGGAGATGCTCCTCGGCGAAAAGATCCGCGCGAGACTCCGTCTCCAGGCGACGGATGAAATCCTTGTCCGTCTCCACGGTTCCGAGCGGCGTGGCGAAATCTTTCAGCGTGGCCGTGAACGGCTGTTCTCCGCCGCAGTGGGAGGTGCCGAGGAGAATGTAGAGGTCCGCGCCTGGACTCTCGGCAAGCTCTTTATAGGCCCAGGCATAACAGGGGCCGCCGCGCTGAAAGTCGATGTGGGGAGCGACGATTGCCTTTGGCGTGGATCGGCCGCCGTTTCGCTCCGTCCCTCCAGGCCCGTTGGGAGATTGAAAATGGCCGCGGAGCTGAGCCCTGAGCTTTTCCGCCTCCTCACTGTAAACCGCTCCCGCATGGGCCGGAGCGCGGACTTGCTGGCGGCGAAATTCTTCCAAGATTTCTTCCTGACGATCGAGGAAGCGCTGGTTGTAGAGATAGAAGTGGTGGTCGAGAAGATCGATGATCTTTTTGAGATCTTCGCTGAAGAGGATTTCGCCGACTCTCTGGCAATAGGCCTCCTGGATATCAACCAGAGAGTGCTGCCCGTCAAAGTGGCTTAGGATAAAACAGCCGGCGGGTGTGACCATCAGCGGTTGCGCGAGGTGCTGAGGGTCCCTCAGGCAGATGAGAGTCTTCCCCTCCTGCTGAATGGGAAAGGCTTCGACGGGGCGAAGGCACGGACGATCATCCATAACCGTTAAATGACGTTTTTTCTCTTTTGCTGTCAAGCCCTTTCTTGCACCTGCACAGATCCATGCAAAAGTGCATACTTTATCTCCTCTACGGTAATGAGGCCGCTACTTAAAAATACATGCTTTTAGCCACATAAATATGGTATCAGAAGTTGATGGAGTTCGAGCTGGACATTTCCTCTACCTTGAGGTAATGGGGGTTTAGATTAATTGGGTGAAGGAAGGGTCAAAGATGATCTCTGTTCACTTGCGCTCGTCTCCAGCCTCTGGTTGATCCAGAACGCGAGCGCGCCTCATGGGAACAGTTGCTTCGTGAGCTGTGCGCTAAAGAGCAATAACTTCTCCCGGCTCTTCAGATAGCCGCCAAAGGGGTACCCTCTGTGCCTGTTACAAATCGCCGCGGGCTGAGAGCCCTCCTAGCCTGGCTTGACCGCTCTCCGTGGCTCCCGGCGATTGTCTTCATAGCCTCCATCCTTTACAGCACCCTTTTATGGTCGCTGCTCCCGGCAAGCCTCCGACCGGGCATCAATCTTGACTACGTCGCCTCTTATCAGCTCCTCGCCAGAAATATTTTGGAAGGCCCCGGGCTCATAGACAGGGAGGGGAGGCCTGCTATTCGCTACCCGCCTGGCTATCCCTTGATCCTCACCGGGATATTCGCAGCTTCTGATGGGCTAAACATGTCGGAGGAAACAGTTCTGTCGGCGTTTATTTTCGTGTGCTTGGGTTTGACCTCGGCGTTTGTCTTCTTGTTAGCGAGAACCGCCTGGAAGCCTTTGCCTGCCCTAGCCTCGTCGCTCCTCTGGACGACCTATCCATTTGGTTTGTGGCTTGCCATGCAGCGGGGCAGCGAGTCCTCCTTTATGGTGGTCTTTCTCGGAGCCCTCACCGTCTTTTGGCGCGCACAACTCTACAAGCGTCGCGCGCTCTTCATTTATTTCAGCATCGGACTACTCCTGGGCATCGCCATGCTGATCCGTCCCATAGCCCTTGGAATGGGATTAGTCGTCAGTGCCATCCTCTGGTTTACAGCCCGCGGTACGGCGGCATATCTCCGACTCTCCCTTATTGCCGTGATGCTGCTCGGTAACCTCGTGGCGGTACTCCCCTGGCAGATGTGGATGTACACCCACGGAGGGAAAGGCATGTTGCTCAGCACCGGTGGAAAGGCAAGCATGGTTGACGGCCTAACCTTTACCGTCAACACCGATCGTGCCTACCGCCTGGAAATCAGCGTCCCGGCAGAGGCCAGGGCGGTACAGCAAGCGATCTTCGACCAGCGGGAATCTCTAAAATCTTTTGGCGATATAGCTCGGGTCCTGGGCGAACAATTGCGGATACGACCGCTGGCTGTGATCCAGCTCTACGCCATAAAGGCAGCCCGTAGCTGGTACGCATCAGACAGCGGTCGGCTTGAAAAGGTCGCCCTCGTGATACAAGTCCCCTACCTCCTTCTGGTGTTGCTCGCTCTCGGGCGCTCCTGGAGATGCGGAGGTATTGCCAGACAGATGGCGGTGGGTACTGCTTTTATCGCTCTCTATTTTTGGGCGATGACCCTACTGGCTCTTTCTATTTTGAGATATATGATACCGGTGATGGCCCTCACTTTTGCTCTCCTGCCTGCGGCTCTCCGCCCGCTAAGCGTCGAACAGAGGGAACCCTAGCCGAGGCATCCGATAGCAATTGATAGGAATTTCCTTTTGAGACTAGCCGACTCCCAGTTTCTGCCGGGCCTCCGTGCTCATCATGCTCGGATCCCAAGGAGGATCCCAGACGAGATCCACGGTGGCATCTTCGACGTCAGGAAGATCCAGAATCTTCTGTCGCGCCTGCCCGGCGATCATCCCACCCATGCCGCAGCCCGGAGCGGTCAGAGTCATCTTGACCGCCACCTTTCCCTCCTCGACCTGGACGTCGTAAATCAACCCCAGATCCACGATGTTGACCGGGATCTCCGGGTCGTAGCAAGTCTGCAGCGCTTCATAAACCTGTTCTTTTGTCGCCATTTCCGTCACTCCTTTCTTTCCTCGCGCGCCTG
>JAHFAP010000194.1 GCA_023250495.1 Deltaproteobacteria bacterium
ACCGCGCCGAAGATTTCGCCCAAAACCTCGCCCATTGTGATCAGCCTTCCCTCCTCGATCCCCTTGGTCGCGCAGACTAGGATGGAGTCCGGCTGCGCGTGGGGCGCAGCGCTCTCCATGACCTCGCGGACATGGTGAGAAGGAACCGCCAGGAGGAGGATCTCTCTGTTGCTGACAGCTTCTTTGAGCGAGCGGCTGATCTTAAGGGAAGGGGGGAGGGTAATTCCCGGAAGGTAAGAGCGATTCTCTTTCGTTTGCTGAATCTCCCGGTAGCTCTCCTCGCCGTGACACCACAGAGCGACGTCATGGCTTTTCTCACACAGGAGTTTGGCGAGAGCCGTCCCCCAGCCTCCGGCCCCGATAACCCCTATCACCCGGCCCATACCCTGCCAAATTTTCGATTTTAGATTTTGGATTTTAGATTAATCCAAAATCGGCAATCCAAAATCCAAAATGGGATCACGCCTCTTCCTCCTCTTCCTTCTCCGCCAGCCGCGCTAAGGAGACGACTCTTTCCCCGTTTTCCAGACCGATGAGGTGTACCCCCTGGGTATTGCGGCCGATGACGCGAATGTCTTTTACCCTGAGCCGGATGATTTTTCCACTGTTGGTGACCAGCATGAGCTGGTCATCCTCTGTGACCTGCTGCACCCCGACCACCCGCCCGGTCTTGTCGGTCGTCTTCATCGTGATGATCCCTTTGCCGCCGCGCGACTGCAGGCGGTACTCTTCCATCGGCGTGCGCTTGCCGTAGCCGTTTTCCGAAACAGTCAGGATATTGGCGCCAAGGCTCAGGATCTCCATGCTGACTACCTCGTCTCCCTTTTCGAGATGCATTCCGACGACTCCGTAGGTGCCGCGGCCGGTGGGGCGGACCTGCGCCTCTTTGAAACGAATCGATTGGCCGTCCAGGGTGGAAAGGATGATCTCCTGGTTCCCGTCCGTGAGGCGGACGCCGATGACCTCGTCGCTGTCTTCGAGGGCGATGGCGCGGATCCCGCTGGGGCGAGGATTGGCATAGGCCATCAGGTCAGTCTTCTTGACCAGCCCCTTTTTGGTCGCGAAGACCACGAAGCGATCCTCCTGAAACTCGCGCACGGAGAGAAAGGCGGAGACTCTTTCCCCATCTTCTAAATGGAGCAGGTTCACGATCGGTTTTCCCCTGGCCGCCCGGCCGGCCTGGGGCAGCTCGTGAACCTTGATCCAGTACACTTTTCCGATGGTGGTGAAAAAGAGGATGTAGGAATGGGTGGAGGCGACGAAGAGGTATTCGACAAAATCCTCTTCGCGCGTGGTCGCGCCGATCTTGCCTTTGCCGCCGCGCCTCTGGGCGCGATAGAGCCCCGTCGGATTGCGCTTGATGTAGCCCTCGTGGGAGATCGTGACCACCATGTCCTCTTCGACGATCATGTCCTCGATCGAGATCTCTTCGGTGTGGTCGATGATCTGGGTGCGCCGGTCGTCGCCGTAGCGCTCTTTGATCTCCTTCAGCTCCTCAACGATGATGCGGTAGATCTCCTTCTCGTCGGCAAGGATGGATCTGAGTTTGGCGATCAGCTCGACCGTCTCCTTATGCTCCTGCAGGATCTTCTCGCGCTCCAGGCCGGTCAACCGCTGCAGACGCATGTCCAAGATAGCCTGCGCCTGAATCTCGCTCAGACCGAAGCTCTGCATCAGCCCCTCTTTGGCGACCTTGGGATCCTGGGAGCGACGGATCAATGCGATCACCGCGTCGAGATGGTCGAGGGCGATCTTCAGCCCTTCGAGAATGTGCAGCCGTTCTTCGGCCTTGCGCAGATCGTAGGCAGTGCGGCGCGTGACCACCTCTTTGCGGTGATCGAGGAAAGCCTTGAGCGCATCCTTGAGGCTGAGGAGCCTGGGCCGCCCCTCGACTATCGCCAGCATGTTGACACCGAACGACTCTTGCAGTGCCGTATGCTTGTAGAGCTGGTTGATCACGACCTCAGGCACGGCGTCCCGCTTGAGTTCGATCACGACGCGCATCCCCTCGCGGTCCGATTCATCGCGCAAGTCGCTGATCCCCTCGAGTTTTTTCTCCTGGACCAGCCCGGCAATTTGCTCGATCAGCCGCGCCTTGTTGACCATGAAGGGGATCTCGCTGATGATGATCTGCTCTTTTCCCGTGCGCTTGACCGTCTCCTTGTATGCTTTGCCCCGCATCTGGATGATTCCGCGGCCCTCCTGGTACGCCTGGCCGATGGTCTCTCTGCCGTGGATAAATCCGGCGGTGGGGAAGTCCGGGCCGGGAATGTATTGCATGAGCTCCTTGATGGATATGTCGGGCTTCTCAACCAGGATGACCAAGGCATCCACGACTTCTCCCAGATTGTGGGGCGGAATATTCGTCGCCATCCCGACGGCGATGCCCGAGGCGCCGTTCACGAGCAGGTTGGGGATGCGGGAAGGTAAGACCGTGGGCTCTTTCAGAGAGTCGTCGTAGTTGGGCGCGAAGTCGACGGTCTCCTTCTCGATATCGGCCAGCAGCTCCTCGGCCAGTTGCGACATGCGAATCTCGGTGTAGCGCATGGCGGCAGGGGGGTCGCCGTCAACGGAGCCAAAGTTTCCCTGGCCGTCCACCAGCGGGTAACGCATGGAGAAGTCCTGGGCCATGCGCACGATCGTATCGTAGACCGCCACGTCGCCGTGCGGATGGTATTTCCCGATGACGTCCCCAACTACCCGGGCAGATTTCTTATAGGGGGTGTTCCAGGTGTTTCCCATGTCATACATGGCGTAGAGGACGCGCCGGTGCACCGGCTTGAGCCCGTCGCGCACGTCCGGGAGCGCCCGGCCGATGATGACGCTCATCGCGTAGTCCATGTAGGACTGACGCATCTCGTCTTCAATATAGACCGGGACCTTTTGCTGCTTTAGAGTCGCTTCCATGGATCACTCGATCTGTTCAAGTCGTTCAAGCGGTTCAAAATCGTCTTGAACTTATTGAACGTTTTGAACGGTTTTTGTGGTCAGATGTCGAGATTCTTGACCGTGAGGGCATGTTCTTCAATGAACTTGCGCCTGGGCTCGACTTCATCGCCCATCAGAATGGAGAAGATATCGTTGGCCTCCACGGCGTCTTCAATTCTGACCTGCAGCAGGACTCGAATCTCGGGATTCATCGTGGTTTCCCAGAGCTGTTCCGGGTTCATCTCGCCGAGTCCCTTGTAGCGCTGGATGTACTGCCCCTTTTTGCCCCCGTCTATAATATATTCCAGCAGCTCCTTGAGGGAGCGGAGTCTGGCGTGATGATCTCCGTTTTCCAGCACGTAGGGAGGATAACCCGCTCCTGTGAGCTCGTCGAAGAGCCGCTTGAGCTCTTTGTACTCCGGGCTGCTCAACAGCTCGAGGTCAATTACGGTCCGTATTCCTGTTCCGTTCGACCTGGTGGAGCAGACCAGCTTGTAGCAGTTGTGCTCGGGGTCTTCCTCGAGGACGGAGGAGAGAGGAGTCTCATCCGGGGCCATCAGGTTGATATAGGAGGCCAGGCGCGTCTGGATCTTTTTCAGCGCCTTGGCGTCCCTAAGAGTTTCCTCGTTCAGTTCCTCTTCGAGCAGTACCGCCTCAAGGAGCGAGCGGCTCTTTTTCTTGCGCGCTGCTAACGCCATGAGCTTCTCCCAACGCAACACCTTCTTGATGAATGCCTGCAGCGGTTGGCCCGCCAGCCCGTGGCCGTCGTTCGTGGAGCGGACGCGCACGTTCTCGGTGCCGATTTCGATCAGGTAGTCCTCCAGGCTGTTTTCATCCTTGAGGTATCGCTCCTGTTTTCCCCGCTTGATTTTATACAACGGGGGCTGGGCGATCAGGAGGTGGCCCTTTTCCACCAGATCGGGCATCTGGCGGTAGAAAAAGGTGAGCAGCAAGGTGCGGATGTGCGAGCCATCCACGTCCGCGTCGGTCATAATGATGATCGAGTGGTAGCGGAGCTTTGATGGATCGTAATCCTCTTTCACTCCCGTGCCCAAAGCGGTGATCATCAGGCGGATCTCCTGGGAGGAGAGCATCTTGTCGAAGCGCGCCTTTTCGACGTTCAGGATTTTGCCTTTTAACGGCAGCACCGCCTGGGTGCGCCGGTCGCGCCCTTGCTTGGCCGATCCGCCGGCGGAGTCTCCCTCGACGAGGAAGAGCTCGCTCAGGGCCGGATCCTGCTCCTGACAGTCCGCCAGCTTCCCCGGAAGGGAGCCCGAGTCCAGGGCGCCCTTGCGTCGCGCCAGATCCTTTGCCTTGCGGGTCGCTTCGCGCACACGAGCCGCCTCGATCCCCTTCATGACGACCTTCTTGGCGTCTCCCGGATGCTCCGCGAAGTAGCTCCCGAGCTTATCGTTGAGCAACGCCTCGACGATCCCTTTGACTTCGCTATTTCCCAGCTTGGTCTTGGTTTGGCCTTCAAACTGCGGCTCGGGGACTTTCACGCTGATCACCGCGGTGAGCCCCTCGCGAACATCTTCACCCTGGAGGTTCTCTTCGTCTTTTTTAAGCAGCCCGCTGTCGATGGCATAGCTGTTGATCGTCCGCGTCAGCGCGGATTTGAATCCGATCAGGTGGGTGCCCCCTTCGATAGTGTTGATGGCGTTGGCGAAGGCGAAGGTATTCTCCGTGTAGCCGTCATTCCACTGCATGGCGATCTCAATGTCGACCCCCTCTTTTTCTCCCTCCAGGTAGATGACGTGGGGATGTATCGGCGATTTGGCGCGATTCAAGTGCTCGACAAAGGAGACAATCCCTCCCTTGTAGAGAAGCTCATGTTTTTTCTGGCTTCTTTCGTCCTCGATGGTGATCCGCACTCCCTTGTTCAGAAAGGCCAACTCGCGGAGCCTTTGGGAGAGGATGTCGAAACTAAAATCGAGGGATTCAAAGACTTGAGGATCGGCCCGGAAAGTGATGCGCGTCCCTCTCTCCTTAGACCGGCCTACTTCCTTGAGCGGTCCCTGCGGAACCCAGCGCTTGTAGCGCTGCTGGTAGACCTTGCCGTCCCGTTTGATTTCAACCTCCAGCGACTCGGCCAAGGCGTTGACCACGGACAAGCCGACTCCGTGAAGCCCGCCGGAAACTTTATAGGAGGCCTTGTCGAACTTTCCACCGGCATGCAGTTTGGTCAGGACCACTTCGGCGGCGGACATTTTTTCAGTCGGGTGCATGTCCACAGGTATACCCCGGCCGTTGTCGATGACCGTCACGCTGTTGTCAATGTGAATCTGGACATCAATCTGATCGCAGTGTCCGGCCAACGCCTCATCGATGGAGTTATCAACAACCTCATAGACTAAATGGTGCAGTCCTCTTTCGGCAGTATCGCCGATATACATTCCAGGTCTTTTTCTGACCGCATCCAGACCCTCGAGGACTTTGATTTTGTCAGCTTTGTATTCGGACGGAGCGGGAGATTTGCTTGAAGCCATTCTTTCCTTTAGGGCGGTTTTAAATTACCCTGTAATATCTTGAGGTTGGAGCGATTTATAACTTCATGTCATTTTAGCTAAAACAGCATTAAATGTAAAGCAAAAAATGGCCGTTTTTTAGAAAAAAATCTGTTCACTTCCGGGCCTTCATGCGAGATCCTGAAGGACGGCCGTTTAAGATAAAGCCAGCCGACGATAAAAAAGACAGTTTGGCCAAAATATTTAACCTGCCTTGAGACCTGGCGCCCGGCTGGATCTTATTGCTGACCGAGAACTTCTTTGGCGGCTTTTTGGATAGTGGAATGTTTGAATCTAAACGGTGGAAGAAAGCAGATGCTTATTTGCTGTTCCTTGGGGGGTAGAACAAAATGCGTATTGACATCCGGGTAAGCTTCTGTTACGAGAGGGGGCAGAAGTAGAGCCCATTCAGGCTCCTGATTAGGAGGATAAGACCATGGCTGATCAAGAAATGACAGCTGAACAGTTATTAGACGTAAGGGTAGCTGAGGCTTCCTGGTTATACAAATTTTATCTCAACCAGGAAAAGAAGATTCTGGGCACCGCCGCCGTGGTCCTTTTCCTGAGTGCTTGGGAATTGGTGGGGGGAGTCTTCCAATTCGTCAATCCCATGTTTATGAGCGCCCCTTCGTTCATCTGGAAAGCGGCCGTGCAGCTCGTTTCCTCAGGAGAGATCTATAACGACCTTTACGTGAGCGGCGTTGAATTCGGCTGGGGATATTTCCTGTCGGTTATCTTCGCTATCCCTTTCGGCATCGCGTGTGGTTGGTATAAAAAGATGAGCTACATCTTTGATCCTTTTATCAATGCGATGAACGCTACCCCGCGCGTCG
>JAHFAP010000032.1 GCA_023250495.1 Deltaproteobacteria bacterium
GACTCTCTGGATGACTTCTACCCGTCTCTGTTCTTTCATCGTCAGGACTATGATGTTTTCCATGCCCTGACATAATCACGTTGCCGTTAGCCCCTGACATAGTTACGTTGCTACTACACTTGGAAAAAAATCTGATTGACACACCCTGGTGTGAAGGGTATAGTCAAATTCCGTGATGCGCTTTCAGCGAAGGCCATCGCGGCTTTTTATTTTTGGCGGCAAGGCTCTGGGGTTTGGCCTGGTAACCTACAGCCAAGCACCCGGGGTTTGACTTATGGCCGTTGTGGCAATCATTCCGGTCCGCTACGGCTCGACTCGCTTCCCCGGAAAGCCCCTGGCCCTGATCGGCGGCAAACCGATGATCCAGCATGTCTATGAAAACACATCCAAGACCCCCGGTTTGAATCGCGTCATCGTGGCGACAGATGATGCCAGGATCTTACAGACGGTAAAAAATTTTGGCGGCGAGGCGATGCTCACTTCGACGAAACACGCGAGCGGCACGGATCGCCTGGCGGAGGTGGCCAGAAAGATCAAGGCCGAGTGGGTGATCAATGTCCAGGGGGATCTCCCCTTCGTGCGGCCGCAAACGATCCTCCGGACCCTCAGGCCTCTCCGCCGCAACCGTTCGATCTGCATGGGGACGGCGAGAACGCCTATCTTTCGGCACGAAGAGTGGCTCAACCCCAACGTGGTCAAAGTCGTCACCGACCGGCAGGGCTTTGCGCTCTACTTTTCCCGCGCTCCGATTCCCTACGTCCGGGAGGACGGGGGCAGCGCTCCTGCTTTCGGCCGAGCGCATGGGGGGAACGAGAAAATCTGGGGCTACCGCCACGTTGGCGTCTATGCGTACCGGCGCGACTTTCTGTTGAAGTTTACGCGCATGCGCCAAACGGAGCTCGAGCGTTCGGAAAAATTGGAGCAGCTTCGGGCTTTGTCGCGCGGCTATCGCATCCGAGTCGCCGATGTGGATGAGCCTTCGGTGGAGGTCGACGCACCTGAGGATCTACAGCGGGCGGAAGAATACCTGCGCAGCGCGCAGGAATGAAATCTGGAGACCAGCAGTACCATGGCAAGCGTGAAAACCAAATTCATCTTTGTAACCGGCGGTGTGGTATCGTCTCTCGGTAAGGGACTGGCCTCTGCCTCCATCGCGGCGCTGATGGAAAGCCGGGGCCTGCGGGTGACCCTGCTCAAGATGGACCCTTACATCAACGTCGATCCGGGAACGATGAGCCCGTTTCAGCACGGCGAGGTCTTCGTCACGGACGACGGCGCTGAGACCGATCTCGATCTCGGCCACTACGAACGCTACGTCTCGACCCCGATGGGACGGAAGAACAATTTCACCACCGGCCAGGTCTATGAAACGGTCATCGGCAAGGAACGACGCGGCGACTACCTGGGCGGGACGGTTCAGGTCATTCCTCATATTACGGACGAGATTAAACGGCGCATCCAGGCCGCGGCCGAAGGCTACGACATAGCGATCTGCGAGGTGGGCGGGACAGTGGGAGACATCGAGGGTCTGCCCTTCTTGGAGGCGGTGCGGGAGTTCGGCTGGGATTGGGGAAAAGAGAACGTTCTCTATGTCCATCTCACCCTGGTCCCGTACATCGCCGCCGGCGGCGAGCTAAAGACCAAACCCACGCAGCACAGCGTCAAGGAGCTGACCGGAGTGGGAATCCAGCCGGACATCTTGCTCTGCCGAACCGACCGTCTGTTGGACAAAAAGTTGAAGGCCAAGATCGCTAGCTTTTGCAATGTGGATGAAAATTCGGTCATCACCGCCAAGGATGTCGAGTGGATCTATGAAGTGCCGCTGATCTTCCACCAGGAGGGGCTGGACGAGAGGATCGTCGAGAAACTTCATATATGGACGGGCGCGCCCAATCTCAAGAAATGGGAGAGGGTCGTTCAGGTCCTCAAGAACCCCAAGGACTCCGTGCGGATCGCCGTGGTGGGCAAGTACATGGGGCTTAAGGAATCCTACAAGAGCCTGATGGAAGCGCTCGTGCACAGCGGCATCGCCAACGAGGCGAGGGTGGAGCTGGACTGCATCGAGGCGGAGAGTATCGAAGAGAGCGGCACCAAAGGAGTCTTGGACCAGGCGGACGGCATCCTGGTCCCGGGCGGCTTCGGCGACCGCGGCAGCGAAGGAAAGATCGCGGCGGCGCGTTACGCGCGCGAGAACCGCATCCCCTACTTCGGCATCTGTCTGGGAATGCAGATGGCGGTCGTGGAGTTTGCCCGTAATGTCTGCGGCCTCGGAGGCGCCAACTCAAGCGAGTTCGAAGAGAACAGCCCCCATCCGGTGATCCATCTCATGGAAACGCAAAGAGGGATAGAGAAAAAGGGCGCGACGATGAGGCTGGGCGCCTATCCCTGCGTCCTCCAGGAGGATTCTCTGGCGGCAAAGCTCTACGGGAAGAAGAAGATTTCCGAGCGCCATCGCCATCGCTACGAATTCAACAACAGCTACCGCGACGTCTTTACCCAAAACGGCATGATCCTGAGTGGCCTGTCGCCGGACGGCACTCTCGTAGAGATCGTCGAGCTGCGAGACCACCCGTGGTTCCTGGGCTGCCAGTTCCACCCCGAGTTCAAGTCCCGCCCGATGGAGTGCCACCCTCTGTTCAAGGGATTTATCAAGGCCGCCTTTCAAAACCGCCAGGCGCTTAAGGAAGTGCCGCGGATCAAGGTCGCGCGAACCTGACCTGCCCCTGGGAAGAACGAACGTAAACTGCGAATTAAAATTTGCATTCCGCGCCTGCCGGTGTTCTACTAACTGAGCGCCATGACTCCCAAGAAGATAAAAGTTGGCGGTTTCGAAATCGGCGCGGGACGGCCGCTTGCGCTGATCGCCGGACCCTGCGTGATCGAAGGAATAGACTCAGCGTTGAGACACGCCGCCTTGATCAAGGAAGCGGCCGACCGGATTGGGATGCCCGTGATTTACAAGTCGTCCTATGACAAGGCCAATCGCACTTCTCTCTCCTCGTTCCGCGGGCCGGGGATCGAGGAAGGGCTTCGGATCCTTGCTAAGGTGAGGCAAGAGATCGGCGTCCCCGTGCTGACCGACGTGCACGAGAAGGAACAGGTGGCTTTAGTGAAAGAGTCGGTCGACGTGCTGCAGATTCCCGCTTTTCTCTGCCGGCAGACCGATTTCGTGATCGCGGTGGCGCAATCGGGAAAAGTCGTCAACATCAAGAAGGGGCAATTCCTGGCGCCCTGGGATGTGCGCAATATCGTCGAGAAGATCGTCTCAACCGGAAACGAGCAGGTCATGATTACCGAACGGGGCGTATCCTTCGGCTACAACAACCTGGTTTCAGATATGCGCTCCCTCGTAGTCCTGCGCGACTTAGGATATCCTGTGGTTTTTGACGTGACCCACAGCCTGCAGCTTCCCGGGGGGCTGGGCAAGGCCTCGGGCGGCGAGAGGCGCTACATTGCGGCGCTGGCCAGGGCCGCTGTCGCCGTCGGCATCGACGCGCTTTTCATGGAGGTTCACGAGGATCCAGATCGCGCGCTGAGCGATGGGCCGAATTCCCTGCCGCTCAAAGAGCTGGAGGGGCTGCTCAAGCAGGTGAAAGAGATTGACGGACTGACAAAGGGCAACTAAATCATGGACGCCGGCAAATCGCTAAAGCGAGCGCGTGATGTCCTGGAGATCGAGGCGCGGGGAATTCTATCGCTGATCGAGCGGCTCGACGAGAACTTCGCTCGGGCGGTGGATCTGCTCTATCATTGCAAGGGAAAAGTCGTAGTCACCGGGCTGGGAAAATCGGGCCTCATCTGCCGCAAGATCGCTGCCACGCTCTCGAGCACAGGCACGCCGTCGTTCTTCCTCCATGCCGGCGACGGCGTCCACGGCGATATGGGAATGATCATGAAGGGCGATGTCGTTATCGCCGTCTCCAACAGCGGCGAGACCGAAGAGGTTCTGCAGCTCTTCCGCACCATGAAACGCTTGGGCGTGAAACTCATCGTCATGACCGGTAATCCCGCCTCGACCCTTTCCCGTGCCGCAGATGTCGTCCTGAATGCTGGGGTCAAAGAAGAAGCTTGCCCGCTGGGACTTTCGCCGACGGCGAGCACGACCGCCGCCCTGGCCTTGGGCGATGCCCTGGCGGTTGTGCTGCTCGAAAAGAGAGGATTCAGAGAGGAGGATTTCGCCCTGCGCCATCCAGGGGGCATCCTGGGCCGCAAGCTCATTTTGCAAGTCGAGGAACTGATGCACCGGGGGGCCGAGCTGCCCGTCGTCAATGAGGAGACCCCGATGCAAGAGGCGATCCTTGAAATCACCTCCAAGCGCCTCGGAGTGACCGGGGTGGTGAACGGCCAAGGCAGTCTCATCGGCGTCATCACCGACGGAGATCTAAGACGAGGGTTGGAGAGCAAGGGCGATATCTTCCGCTTCAAGGCGAAGGATCTGATGAGCCGTAATCCCAAGACCATCGCTGCCGACGCGCTTGCGGCACGGGCCGTCGCCCTCATGGAAGAGCACTCCATCACCTCTTTATTTGTCTTGGACGATGGCGGGAAGAAACCCATCGGCGTCGTCCACCTTCACGACCTTCTCAAGGCCGGCATCGTCTAGTCCCCGCCCGTGCAGCGCATTCCAGCCGCAGTCCGCAAAAAAGCCCAGAGGATAAAGCTCCTGCTGCTGGATGTGGATGGAGTTTTGACCGATGGCAGGATCGTCATGAACCACCGCGGCGAGGAGATCAAACACTTTGACGTCCGCGATGGGCACGGGATCAGGCTTCTGCTCCGCGCGGGCATCCAAGTCGGCGTGATTTCCGGCCGCTCCTCTAGGGCGCTCAAGCGCCGCGCCAAGGACCTTGGAATCCAACTTCTTTACCAGAACGCCTATGACAAAGTCGACGCTTACGAAACGATCAAGCGCAAAACCGGGCTGAAAGACCGTGCGATCGCCTACGTGGGAGATGACCTCGTGGATCTGCCGCTGCTCAGAAGGGTCGGACTGGCGATAGCAGTGAGCGACTGCTGGCAGGATCTAAAACAGCTGAGCGATTATGTCACCACAGCCGGGGGAGGAAGAGGCGCAGTAAGAGAAGTCGCCGAACTGCTGCTTAGGAGTCAGCGGAAGTGGCAGAGGGTCACTCAAAAATATTACCTCTCCTGAATGTCCATTTAGGCTAGCAAATTCCGTGCCCATCTGTTTACAGCTATCTTGAAAGATGGTATTTTTGCGCTGGATCGAGGCTGGTTATGAATTCCCGTAGGTTTAGGATCATTCTTCTGATTGCGATCTCCGCATCCCTGGGTGGGGTCACCTATAAAGTTGTGGACAGCATCTGGCGGATGAAGAGCAAAGCGATCACCAGAACTGCCTTGAAAGCCCTGGATTACCTTCCGGAGGCGGCGCTACATATCAAGGACTTTCATCGCGCTCAGGTAGATGGGGAGCGCAAGGTCTGGGAGGTCTTTGGCGACGAGGCGCGCTACCTCAAGGCAGAGGGACAGGTGATCATTCAAAAACCACGCATCTTTTTTTATCAGAAGAAGAACAACGACACTGTAGAGGCTATCGGAAAAGAAGGCTACCTCTGGCTCGGGGACGGAGAAGGGGATTTGCAGAAGGCCCGGCTGGTCGGGGACGTCCAAGTCAACTTTCGGGGATATGTTTTGAATACCGGTGAGATTCTCTATTTCAAGAGCAAGAATCAGATGGTCCTGCCCGGCAGGGTAATCGTCAAAGGGGACGGAATGGAGCTTGATGGGGTGCAAATGGAGATCAGTCTGGACGATGAGAAGATGTGGCTACATAAAAACGTAAAGACAACGGTCCAGCCTAACCAACTGGAAAAGAAGAAGGGACGGTCCAATGAAAAGAAGCAAAGCTGATCAGGCCTTACGCCGGCAGGTAGGCGGAGTATTGTTGGCCGCCAGTTTGCTCCTGCCCGGCATCTATTCGCCGGCTCTGGCCGGAGAGGCCGCTGGACAAGCAAAGACAGAAACAAAAAAGAAGAGCCAAGCAGGCACGGCTGGCATCAACAAAAAAGATCCTATCTTGATCACTTCCGACCGGATGGAGGCGGACCGGCAAAAAAATGTCCTCATCTACACCGGCCAGGTAGTAGCCGTTCAGGCGGATATGACGATGAGAAGCGATAAGCTAACCGCCTACTTTGATCCTGATCTACAGACGATCAAAGAGGCTATAGCCGAAGGAAAACTTGTCCAGGTGATACAGGGAGATAGGCTCGCAACCGGAACCAAGGCAGTCTTCGACGGGGTGGCGCAGACAGTCACAATGACCGGCAACCCGGTGACGCGTCAGGGGAATAGCGAAGTCTCAGGTGAGCGCATCATCTTCTTCATTACTGAGGATCGGGCCATTGTTGAAAGCGGCAAAAATCAGCGAGTCAAGGCCACGATCTTCCCTGAGGAGTTGCAGCAGCAAAAAGGCGAGGGTGAGCCTGGAAAAGAAAAATGAGCCAGCTTCAGGCGGAGAGCGTAACGAAGTCCTACAGCGGGCGCCGAGTCGTCGATGGGGTGAACCTCGACGTGAACGGGGGCGAGGTGGTTGGACTGCTGGGGCCCAACGGAGCGGGAAAAACCACGACCTTTCACATGATGGTCGGACTGGTCCATCCGGATCACGGAAAAGTTCTCTTGAACGGGGAAGATCTGACGCCCATGCCGATCTATCAGCGCGCGCGCGCCGGGCTCAGCTATCTGCCTCAGGAGTCGTCGGTTTTTCGCCGGCTCACCGTAGAGAAAAATCTCCTGGCGATCCTCGAGACCCTTGATTTAAGCGAAGAAGAGCAAAAAGAGCGCGCCGAGCGGCTGATGCGGATGCTCGGCGTCTTCGAGCTCGCAAAGCAAAGGGCCGTCACGCTTTCCGGCGGAGAGCGGCGCAGAGTGGAAATCGCTCGGGCCCTGGTCCTCGCGCCGTTTTTCATCCTGCTGGATGAGCCCTTCACCGGCATCGACCCCATCGCGGTCGGCGAGATCCAGAAAATCATCCACAAGCTGAGCACGAGCGGCATCGGCGTGCTGATCACCGACCACAATGTGCGCGAAACTTTGGGCATCTGCGACCGTGCCTATATCATCAACGAAGGGCTGGTCCTGGAAGAAGGGAGTCCGGAGAAGATCGCCACCAGTCCCAACGCCCGCAAGGTCTACCTCGGCGAAGGTTTTAGGCTCTAGTCATGGCGCTGGGTCTCAGACAGGAACAAAGACTCGCCCAGCAGCTGGTCATGACTCCCCAGTTGCAGCAGGCGATCAAGCTGCTCCAGCTATCGCGCATCGAACTCGAGGAGATGATCTCTCAGGAGCTACAGGAAAATCCGACGCTGGAGGAGAGCCCGGTCGGGGAGCAGCAGGACAGCCAGCAGCCGAAGCCCGAAGAGGAGCTTCCAGAGAAGATGGCGCCGCCCGAGCCGGTGCGCGAGCCTTCGGCTGCGGACAGGATCGGCACCCTGGACTGGCAAGAGTATCTCGACACACATTCCAATTCTCTCCACGGCTCGCTGACGGCAGAGGCGGCCGGAGATGAAGACGAAGGTCCGCCTTCGTGGGAAAATACCCTCACCAAGAAGACCTCCCTCGAAGACCACCTGGTCTGGCAATTGCGCCTTTCAAGGCTCACCGAGCGCGAAGAAAAGATCGGCCTTTACATCATTGGCAACTTGCAGGAGAACGGCTACCTGGCGCTCCCCCTCGAAGAGGTCTGCCAAGCCACCGGCGGCACGCTGGACGAGGCAGAGGGGGTGCTAAAGAAGATCCAGTTTTTCGATCCCCCGGGAGTGGCTGCGCGGGACCTGAGAGAGTGTTTGTTAATCCAGCTCGAGAACCTCGGCCTTAGCGCCAGCGTAGCGGCGCGCATTGTCTCGGACCACCTGGCGCAACTGGAGGGAAAACGGTACGAGAAACTCGCCCACGAACTCGGCGTCTCCATGGATGAGGTCATTACGGCGTCTCACCTGATCGCCTCGCTGGAGCCGCGGCCGGCGCGGGGATTTGAAGAGGAAGAGATCCGCACCATCATACCGGATGTTTCGGTGGAAAAGATCGACGACGAGTACCTGGTATCTCTCAACGACGAAGGGCTCCCCCGCCTCCGGGTCAGCTCCCTCTACCGCCGCATGGCGGGGCAGGCAGGAAAGGAGGAAGAGGAAGCCCGCCAGTACCTCCAGGAAAAGGTGCGCGCGGCCACCTGGCTGATTAAGAGCATCCACCAGCGGCAGCAGACCCTCTACCGCGTGACCCAAAGCATCTTCAAGTTCCAGCGCGATTTTCTGGAAAAGGGGGTCAGCCAGCTCAGGCCTATGGTGCTCAAGGATGTGGCTCAGGATATCGGGATGCATGAGTCCACCGTGAGCCGGGCTACTGCCAACAAGTATGTGCATACGTCGCATGGACTGTTTGAGCTAAAATATTTTTTCCAAAGCGGGCTCAAATCGGGCAACGGAGAGGACGTCGCTTCCGAGAGCGTCAAGGACAAGATCCGCGGCATTGTCTCCTCGGAGGATCCCAGAAGGCCCTACAGCGACCAGTACATCGCGCGGCTTCTAACCCAAGAGGCCATCGGCATCGCGCGCCGCACCGTGGCCAAGTACCGCGAGGCGATGGGAATCCTTCCCTCTTCGAAGCGGCGGCAACCCTATCTTCGCAAGCAATAACCCCAGAGAAGAAGCCCCATGACAGACGTAAAAGTTTCCGTCACCTTCCGCCACACACAGCCGACGGATGCTTTGAAGCGCTATGCGGAAGAGAAGCTCAGCAAAATCGGCAAATACTTTTACCGTCCTTTGGAAGCCCACGTGGTCCTCTCTGTGGACTCCAGGGACCGGCAACTGGCCGAAGTCACGCTACAGGCCCGCGGCATGACGATCCACGGACGGGAGCAAACCGAGGATCTCTACTCGGCCATTGACTTGGTGATGGACAAAGTTGAGCAGCAGATCCGAAAGTACAAGACCAAAACGAGGCTCAAAAGGAGAAGGGTGAAAACTTGAAGATCACCGATTTTTTGGACGCCGCCAGGATTATCCCCAACCTCAAGGGCAAGGACAAGAGAGCAGTGCTTAAAGAGACGGCAGATTGGCTGGCCTCCCAGGACCAGTCCTTGGATGCTCAGAAGTTGTTTGAAACTCTGCTCGAAAGGGAAAAGATCAGTAGCACCGCGATTGGCGAGGGGGTAGCGATACCCCACGGAAAAATGCCCGGTCTCCGAAAGGTCTCAGGGATCTTTGCCCGCAGTTCTCAGGGCGTGGACTTCGATTCCGTAGATAAAGGCGTGACCTATCTTTTTTTCGTCCTCATAGCGCCGGAAGATTCGGCGGCGGATCATCTCAAGGCCCTGGCACGAATCTCCCGCTTGCTCAAAGACAGCTCGTTTCGCGCCCGGCTCATGGAGGGAAAGACGCGAGAAGAAATCTTCAACGTGATCAAAGAGGAAGATCAAAAATTTTAGCCAGAAAAGCGGTCAGCAATCAGCCATCAGCCCGCAAAAGGAGTTTCCGGGTTTCTCGAAGCTGACCGCTGATAGCTGACGGCTGAAAGCTTATTCTTCATGGCTGAACGTTTGGATATCGTCGTTGTGACCGGACTTTCCGGTTCAGGAAAGAGCGTTGCGATCCGGGCGCTCGAGGACAGGGGTTTCTTCTGCATCGACAATCTTCCGGTCGCCTTGATCCCTAAGTTTATCGAGCTGTGCCTGGGATACGGCGAGGGGATCAAGCGGATCGCTTTAGGCATCGATCTGAGAGAAGGCCTTTTCCTTCAATCCTGGCCTGAGGTCCTGGCCGATCTGCGGGCCGTCGGACACCACGTGGAGGTCCTGTTTCTGGACGCGGCCGACGAAGTGCTGCTGCGCCGCTTCAGTGAGACCCGCCGCCCGCATCCGCTGGCTGGCGATGGCCCGGTCCAGGAGGGAATCGCCCGCGAGCGCAAGGCTTTGGAAGGGATGCGGGCCTTAGCCGACAAAGTGATTGAAACCAGCCAATTCAACGTCCACGAACTCAAGAAAGAGGTGGAGGAACAGTACAGTCAGAGTGTGAGTCCTCGCAAGATGAACCTATTCCTCACCTCGTTCGGCTACAAATATGGCATTCCCCCCGACGCCGACATGATCTTCGACGTCCGCTTTCTTCCCAACCCATTTTTTGTTGATGAACTGAGGGGCAAGAAGGGGCTGGAGCCCGACGTGGAAGAGTTTGTCCTCCAGCACGAGGAGACCCACGGTTTTCTCGACCGGCTTTACGCGCTGCTGGAATTCACCTTGCCCCAGTATGTGCGGGAGGGAAAGACCAGTTTGACTTTGGCCCTCGGCTGCACCGGGGGAAAGCACCGTTCCGTGGTCTTGGTGGAGGAGTTGAAGAGGAGGCTCAATGGGGAGCAATTTCGCATCCACGTGAAGCATCGAGACATTGAAAAATGAAGCGATGGACAAAGTAGAAAAAAACATTGAGATCAAGAACAAGCTCGGCCTGCACGCCCGGGCCGCGGCCCTTTTGGTTCAAACGGTCAATCGCTTTGAGGCTGAGGTCAAGATATCCAAAGATGGTCAAGTGGTGAACGCGAGGAGCATTATGGGGGTGCTCACCCTGGCGGCTACTCAGGGGAGCAGCATCCACGTCGAGGCGAGGGGGAAAGACGCCGAGGAGGCCGTGCGCGCCGTCGAAAAACTCATCGAGAAGAAATTTTTTGAGAGCGAGTAACCTTGATTCCCGCCCGCTTCTCCGATATACAAGGCAGATTCGATTTTGTTCCGGCGATGTTGCGGGAGGTACGCTAAATGGCAGCCAAAGATTTTCTCTTTACCTCGGAGTCCGTTTCCGAAGGTCATCCGGACAAGATGTGCGATCAGATCTCTGACGCGATTCTCGACGCCCATTTGAGCGGAGATCCCGACAGCCGCGTCGCTTGTGAGACTCTTACGAAGACCGGCATGGTGGTCGTCGCCGGGGAGATCACCAGCAAAGCTAAAGTTAGCTATAACGAAATCGTTCGAGAAGTCGTCCGCGAAATCGGCTATACCGACTCGGCGCTCGGCTTTGACGGCAACACCTGCGCGATCATCACCGCCGTAGAGCGCCAATCGCCGGACATCTCTCAGGGCGTCACCGAGGGAGAAGGACTGTACAAGGAGCAGGGCGCCGGGGATCAAGGGATGATGTTTGGCTATGCCTGCGATGACACGCCTGAGCTGATGCCTTTCCCTATCCAGATGGCCCACAGCCTGGTGAAATATCTGGCCAAGATCCGAAAAGGCGGTGAAGCCCCTTTTATCAGGCCTGACAGCAAATCTCAGGTGACCGTGGAATATCGAGACGGCAGACCCGCGCGGGTAACGAGCGTCGTGATCTCGACGCAGCACGCTCCCGATGTAGAATACAAGAAACTCAAGGAGACGGTCATCGACGGCGTGATCCGTGCTGTCATCCCCGCCGATTATGTCGACAAGAGCACCGTATATCACGTCAACCCCACGGGCCGGTTCGTCGTGGGCGGACCCCAGGGCGACTGCGGCCTCACGGGCCGGAAAATTATTGTGGACAGTTACGGCGGCATGGGACGCCATGGCGGCGGCGCCTTCTCGGGAAAGGACCCTTCAAAAGTGGATCGCAGCGCCGCTTATATGGCCCGCTACATCGCCAAGAACATCGTCGCGGCCAAGCTCGCTCGCAAATGCGAGGTCCAGCTGGCCTACGTGATTGGCGTTGCCGAGCCTGTCTCCATAGCCGTCGATACCTTCGATACCGGAGCGATCCCCGAAAAAGAGCTGGCTCGGATCATCCGGGAGATCTTCAGTCTCACACCCAAAGCCATCATCCAGACTCTCGACCTAAAACGACCGATCTACCGCGCGACCGCCTCCTACGGCCACTTTGGACGCGCTCCCGAGAACGGCTACTTCACCTGGGAGAAAACCGACCGGGTCGAGGCATTAAAAAAAGCCGCGGCGAAGGTATAAGCAGGGTTCGGGTGGCGAAGAGGCTGCAATCGTGGCAGGAAAAAAATATCACGTTCGGGACCTTGCTTTGGCCCAGCACGGAAGAAAGCGCATTCTCTGGGCCGACCAGGATATGCCGGTCCTACGGAAAGTGCGCGAGCGCTTCCGCAAAGAAAAGCCTTTTCGAGGACTCCGCTTCTCGGCTTGCCTTCACGTCACGGCAGAAACTGCCAACTTGGTTCAGACCCTAAGGGCCGGCGGAGCCGAAGTCGTCCTCTGCGCGTCCAACCCGCTGTCGACCCAGGACGATGTGGCCGCTGCCTTGGTCAAGCACGACCGGATTCCGGTCTTCGCCATCAAAGGAGAGGATCACAAGATCTACTATCGCCATCTCCGGGCTGCGCTGGATCATGCGCCGGTCATCACCATGGACGATGGCGCTGATCTGGTCTCCATGCTCCACAAAGATTACTCCCACCTCGCATCCAGAATGATCGCCAGCATGGAAGAAACCACGACAGGCGTCATTCGGTTGCGCGCCTTGGCCGCTGAGAAAAGGCTTAGGATCCCAGTGATCGCCGTGAATGACGCGAGCACCAAACATCTCTTCGACAACCGCTATGGCACAGGGCAATCGACGATTGACGGGATTATTAGAGCCACAGATATCCTCTTGGCCGGCAAAAGAGTCGTGGTGGCGGGCTATGGATGGTGCGGCAAGGGTGTCGCCTCGCGCGCGCGAGGCATGGGGTCTAAGGTCATTGTGACCGAAGTGGATGCTATTCGCGCCCTCGAGGCAGCCATGGATGGATTTGAAGTGATGACGATGAAAGAGGCGGCCAAGGCCGGCGATCTCTTCATTACTTTGACCGGTGACATGCACGTGATCGGCAAAGAGCATCTAAGACTCCTAAAAGATGGAGCTGTGATCTGCAACTCGGGCCATTTCGATATCGAGATCGACATCAAGGCCTTGAAGCAGATGGCGGTAAAGGAAGAAAAGAACGTGCGCAACTTCGTCGACGCCTATACTTTGCCTGGGGGAAAAAAGATTTTCTTGCTGGGCGAAGGGAGACTCGTCAATCTCGCCGCAGCCGAGGGCCATCCAGCCTCTGTGATGGACATGAGCTTTGCCACTCAGGCGTTGGCATCCGAGTGGGCAGTGAAGAATCGCAGGAAACTCACGCCCCAAGTTTACGATGTCCCCAAGGCGGTGGAAGATTGGGTTGCGAGTCTCAAGCTCTCCAGCATGGGAATCCACATCGACCGGCTCACTCAAGAACAGCAGACCTATCTCTCCTCCTGGAACATCGGCACCTAAAACAGTGTTGAGTTATGAGTGCTGAGTTTTGAGTTTCCAACAAACCTCTTCAACCCTTCAACCCTGTAACCCTTAAACCCTTTGACCTTGACGCCGGCATGATCGCCAGACTAATAATAGACAGCTTTAAGCCCGAATATTCTAACCCCGCAAGGAGGTCGCTATGGCCGCGAAAGCCGGTTCGGCATTTAGCCGCTTCATCGCGTCAACGCGCGAATTATTCGCTGAAGAAAAAGATCTAGACCAGCGCTGGCAGAGGCTCGCGCCGCTCTTGCGCGAGCTGTTGGCTGACCCGCAGGTCAGAGAGCATTCGAAAAACTGGCCGGAGTGCGCGCACAAGGAGCGGGCGGAGAACCTCCTCTTCTACGAAGATCCCGATTTCGGCTTCGTCGTCAACGGCCTCACCAAGGCGCCACACACCCGCACCCAAATCCACGACCACGCCCACAACTGGACGCTCTACGGGGTCCTGGATGGCACGGAGACCATCGAGCGTTACCAGCGCCTGGATGACGGATCGAAGCCTGATTACGTGGAAATCCGCGGCGTGAGCAAGCTCCGCGCCGGCCCGGGAGAGGTGGATCTGGTCCGCCCCTGGGAGATCCACGCAGAGGCGAGCGGCGAGGAGCGGACCGTGGCGATCATCGTCCGCGCCGAGAAGGCCGGCGGTTTTCTTCAGGGGAGATACGATCCCGTCAACAAAAAATACTGGCAGGGCTACGGCCCGATACAGATACCGTTTAAAGCCGAGTAGGGCATCTCGCGTTCCCGCCGCCGATGTCTGGCTGACGTTGCGGAGATGATCCTGATGGATACAGTCCGGTTAGATCTACGAGGCATGCCTGCAGAGCAGCAGTTGGGTATTCTGCGGGAGCAGTATGTGGCGTTGAGGGGAAAAGGTACGGTCGTACGCGCGTATGTCGAGGAGCGACCGGCGCGGCTTTATATCTCCATGCTGGAGAGCGGTTATCGTGTCTCGATCGAGCGGGAAGATGGAGCGACGTTTCTACTCCTTCGGCCGGACGGCTCAACGCCGAGACTGGGCCTTCGCGGCGCTCATTCCGTTGTCGCCCATCCAGACGGCCGCATCTACACCAACACCACGGGAGACCGAGTGGCTGTCCTCGATGGCTCGACCCGTAAGGTGCTGAGACACATCCCCGCAGGTGAGAACCCATCGCACCTCGAGCTCTCGCACGATCATCGCCGTCTCTACGTTGCCAACACCGTCTCGAATGACGTCACGATCGTCGATACCTCAACCGACACGGCGATCAAGACAGTCCCGACCGGAAAGCGCCCTCTCCTTCCTTGCGCAGCGCCGGACCGCGACGTTGTCTATCTGCCCAGTGGCCCGGACGAAACCGTAACGGTCTTAGATGGACAAGGGAAACCGCTTGCGACTCTTCCCGTGGGCCAGGCTCCCCATGACGTTGCGGCATCGCCAGACTCCCGCTGGGTCTATCAGCCTAACTCCGGCTCCCACACCATAAGCGTCGTCGATGCCCGCAAACATTCTGTCGTCGGCGAGATTCCCGTGGGATTGGGACCGGGCCACATAGCGTTCAGCCCCGATAGCCGTTGGGCGTATGTCGCCAACACGCTCTCGGATGATGTTTCGGTCGTGGACACGGCGAACCATGAAGTCGTGGCTACTATTCCGGCCGGCGCGGCGGCGCATCTTCCGACTCTGATCCACGATGGCCGCTTCGGTTACGTGGCCAACTTCGCCTCAGACGATCTTACCGTCTGGGAGACCAAGACTCATCGCGTCGTGGCGCGGATACCTGTCGGGATTTACCCGCACTTCTTTGCCATCAGCCCCGATGGTCGCTGGATCGTGGCATCCAACACCGGAGAGTCGAGCGTTTGCCTGATCGATGCGATGAGCCACCAAACGGTAGCCCGACTCGAAGTGGGAGGCGCTCCGGCTCACCTTGCGTTTGACCCCGACGGAGAGTGCGCCTTCGTTGGCTGTGAGAGTACGGATGAGGTGGCGGTGATTGACCTGTCTGGGCAAAGAGTTATTGACTTGGTGAAAGCCGGCGCGGGCGCGAGCTAGCAGAGAATAGGAGCGACTATGCGTGCAGTGTCTGATTATGCAAACGAAGATGTCGGCAACATCGTATCGCTGGAGCATCTCAACGTGCGCGTGGCCGACCAGGCTCAAGCGATTCTCTTTTACGTGGTCGGGCTGGGACTGACGCGCGATCCCTACCTCACGGTCGGTCTGGAGAACATGTGGGCCAACGTGGGCGAGCAACAGTTTCATCTCCCGACCGGAAGCGCGCAACGCTTCTCAGGGCACGTCGCGCTCGTACTGCCTGAGATTGAGTCATTGCAGGGACGCCTCAAGGCGCTTGAGGAGCGGCTCAAAGAGACTCGATTCGCCTGGTCAGCGGAAAACAAACATGTCGCGGTCACCTGCCCGTGGGGCAACCAGTTCCACTGCCATTCGCCGGGAGAGCGATTCGGCGATATGTTCCTTGGGATGCCTTACGTGGAGTTCCTGGTGAAGCCGGGCGCAGCCAGAGGGATTGCGCGCTTTTACCAAGAGGTGATGCGTGCACCTTCTCTGATCGACTCGGAGGCCGGTTTCTCGATAGCTCGCGTCAGCATCGGCCGCAACCAGTGGCTCTTTTTCCGCGAGAGCGATCAGGAACTCCTCCCGTACAATGGCCATCACATCGCGATTTACGTGGCGAATTTCTCCGGCCCGTATGAGTTCTTCAAGAGTCGCGGACTGATCATGGAAGATGTCAGAAACCACCAGTTCCGCTTCAAGGAGATCGTCGATCCCGAGAGCAGCGAGAGGTTATTCGAACTCGAGCACGAAGTGCGCAGCCTGCGCCATCCGCTGTACCATCGCCTGTTCATCAACCGCAACCCGGAGCAGACTCAGCGTAACTACAAGCGCGGCCGCGATGGTCTGATTCCCTTCCGCCCATAGCAGACGGAAAGCCAAATCGCGTCATCGCCAGCCTCTAATCTCAAACAAAGTTAACAAAGATCGAGTTCGAAACCAGGACTCCGCGGCGGGTGAGACGAACCGCGCCGCCCCTTGCCTCCATCAATCCTTC
Source organism: Deltaproteobacteria bacterium (assembly GCA_023250495.1). Lineage (GTDB taxonomy): Bacteria > Desulfobacterota > Binatia > UBA9968 > UBA9968 > JAHFAP01. The sequence continues at coordinate 16,337 of JAHFAP010000032.1, forward strand.
TTCCACCCAGGCGCCGATCTGCGGATAAAATTCCTCCGGCCTTTTGCCGAAGCGGCCGGAAAAATCATCCGTTGAAACGCCGTTCATCATTCTTAGGCCCACAAACATAAATTCAGCCGCTGCTTTCGCGAGACCCACGCTCTCGCTTTCAGCCACCGCTGTCCCCTCGCGCTTTACCATTTCCATGTACCGAGCCGGATTTCTCTCGTCATGCCATCTGAGACCGAAGACGCTGTTCCCTTCACAGCTTACGTAAGAGTGCGCGCCGGCGCCGATGCCGAGGTAATCACCTCCCTGCCAGTAATTGCTGTTGTGCCTCGACTGCCATCCTGGCCTGGCGTAATTGGAGATTTCGTAGCGCTCCAGCCCGGACCGCGAAAGCGTCTCCTCGATCAACTCAGCCATAGCGATCTCTTCATCCTCAGGCAAGGGCCGGATTCTTCCGGCGTTGAGCTGGTGATGAAAAGGTGTCCCCTCTTCGATCGTCAAGTTGTAGGCGGAGAGGTGTGGCGGCTGAAAGCTTAGCGCTTCAGCCAGATCGGCCTGCAAATCCGCCAGCGACTGCCCCGGACTGCCATAGATCAAGTCGAGGCTAAAATTCCTAAAACCGACTTGGCGGATTACTCTTAAAGCCTCGCGGCTCTCATCCGCAGAGTGGAGCCGGCCGAGGAATTTGAGCAGGCGGGGTTGAAAAGACTGGACGCCGAGGCTCAGCCGGTTTACCCCACAGGAGCGATAGGCAGAAAAATGTTTCTGGTCTTCCTTCTCGGGATTCGCCTCGAGGGTGACTTCGACATCCTCGGTAAAAGGAAACAACGACCTTGCCTGTTCGAGAATCCTGCCGATGCTTTGGGGAGAGAACGTTGAAGGCGTACCGCCGCCGAAGAAAACGCTCTTCAGGCCTCTGCCGCGCCAATGATCCGAGCGCGCATAGACTTCCAATTCCCTTAGCAGCGCGGCGCCGTATTCTCTCTCCGGGATCTTGGAGACGACATGGACATTGAAATCGCAATAAGGGCACTTGCTCACGCAGTAGGGAATGTGGATGTAAAGAGAGAAGGGCTGTTTTTCCGGTGCCATCGCAACTCATCATAATTTTCCGGCAAAACTTCCGCAACTGTCATCGCTTCTCTCCGCCTCCGCTGCCAATTTGAATCGGACTTATGCGGCTGCTATAGTAAATTTTTAGTGTAACTGGGAAGGTTGTCACGGACATGTCCGTCGCGGAGCACAAGGAAAAGGGCAAGAAGAGCGTCGGCTGTTTTGTGCTCACGGTGAGCGACACACGCGACGAGTCCACCGATCAAAGCGGCCAGCTGATTAAAAATCTCCTGGCCGAGCACGGCCACCGGCTTGCCGGCTACCGGATCGTCAAAGACGAACCGCGCGAGATCGAGTCTCTGCTCAAGCAGACGCTGGCAACCGGGGAGATCGATGCGATCATCGTCAATGGCGGAACCGGCATTGCGCCGCGCGACGGGACGTACGAGGTCGTCGATCGTTTTCTCGAGAAGCGCCTGGACGGCTTCGGCGAGATCTTCCGCTTCTTGAGCTACCAGGATATCGGCTCGGCGGCGATCATGAGCCGGGCTGTCGCCGGGTCGGCAAAGGGAAAAGTGCTCATCTCGCTTCCCGGATCCAGGGGGGCCGTTGAGCTGGCGATGCGACGCCTGGTTTTGCCTGAGCTGGGGCACATGGTCTCGCAACTGCAGGGCAGATGAACGTCAAAGTCAAATTCTTTGCGATTCTGCGCGAGCGGGTCGGAGCGAGCGAGATCACCAAGGAGATCAAAGAAGGCAGCACGGTGGCAGATCTCTGGGACGCGCTCAAAAAAGACTATCCCAAGTTGGCGCCGGTGAATATGCGGCTCCTCTACGCGGTCAATCGGAATTACGTGAACGGAGAGTATGCGCTCAAAGAAAGAGACGAAGTCGTCTTCGTCCCTCCCGTGAGCGGAGGCTAAGGATGTTTCGCGTCACCCGAGAGCCGATCGATCTTCAGGAGCTGGTGAC
>JAHFAP010000195.1 GCA_023250495.1 Deltaproteobacteria bacterium
TTCCCCCTCGCCCCAGCCGACCACGATGGGAGTCGAGTTCTTGGCTACGATCAGACGCTCGGGATCTTTCTGGTTAAGAAAGACCAGGGCGTAGGAGCCGTGGATTTCCCGCAGGCTCTTTTGCACCGCGGTTAGGAAATCCGCTCCTTGGTGGATTTTCTCGTTGACGAGGTGGGCGACGATCTCGGTGTCGGTCTCTGATCCAAACCTGGCGCCCCGCTTGAGCAGATGTTCTTTCAGCTCGAGGTAGTTCTCGATGATGCCGTTATGAACGACGACCACGTTGCCGGCGCGGTGGGGATGGGCGTTGGCTTCGGAGGGCTTGCCGTGGGTCGCCCAGCGCGTATGGCCGATGCCGACATTTCCCGGAATCGGCCGCTGAAGCAGAATCCCTTCGAGGTTGTTCAGCTTTCCCTCACAGCGGCGGATGGCCACCTGACCGCCGTTCAAGACGGCTATTCCCGCCGAATCGTATCCCCGGTACTCAAGCTTTCTGAGGCTTCCCAGGATGATCGGCGCGGCCTCGCGACGACCGATGTACCCGACGATGCCGCACATCAGGCTTTAAGCTTCTCCATTTTTTTCCGCTTCCTCTTGGTCCAGCCTTCTCTTACCTTCTCGACTCTTTCGTTGTACACCAGCGCCCCTGCCGGCACATCATGGCGGACGGTCGTGGCCGTCGCCACATACGCGTCGTCGCCAAGGGAGACCGGCGCGATCAAAGTAGAGTCGCTGCCGACCTGAACTCGGTCGCCGATGGCGGTTCGATACTTCTTGAAGCCGTCGTAGTTGCAGGTAATGGTGCCGGCGCCGATGTTGGCGTCGCGGCCCACAGTCACATCGCCGAGATAGGTGAGGTGGTTCGCCTTCGAGCCCTCGCCGATGATCGCCTCTTTGGTCTCGACGAAATTGCCAACGTGGACGCGGCGGCCGAGGCGAGTCCCCGGCCGGAGGTGCGCGAACGGGCCGATGATCGCGTCCGCTTCAACGTGGCAGTCGCTCAAGACGACCGAAAACCTGAGGTGGACATCGCTCGCCAGCCGCGCGTTCGTCAGGTAGGCGCAGCCGTCGATGCGGCAGCGCTCGCCGATGACCGTGTCTCCCAGGAGATGCGTGTTCGGCCCGATGATCGTATCCTTGCCGATCTTTACTCGTTCCTCGATGTAGGTGGTCTGGGGGTCTTTGAGGGTGACGCCCGCCTCCATCCATCTTTGGTTGATCCGCTCCTGCAGGATCTTTTCCATAAGCGCAAGCTCCTCTCTTGTGTTGATGCCCATGATTTCCCGCGCGTCCTCGATCTGCACGGTTCTAACGGTTTCCCCGCTTCTGAGCGCTGCCGCGACGATGTCCGTCAGGTAATATTCTTTCTGCCGGTTGAGGTTAGTAATGCTCTCCAGGGCCGAGAAAAGGAAACGGGGAGAGACCGCGTAGATGCCGGCGTTGATCTCGGTGATCTTTTTCTCCGCCTCCGTAGCGTCGCGTTCCTCCACAACCCGGATCAATTCTCCGTTTGTGTTACGGAGAATTCGCCCGTAGCCTGCGGGCTCGTCCAGGCGGGCAGTGACAAACGTCAGCGTCGCGTTTTGCTCGCTGTGATCGCGCAAGAGCTTAAGCAGGCTCTCCTCGGTGATCAACGGGACGTCCCCGTTGAGAATTATCAGGTGTCCAGAAAATTCCCCAAAGACCTCCTTCGAACAGCCGACCGCATGGCCGGTGCCGCGCTGGTTTTTCTGAAGCACCCATGCGACGCCGTTCACGCCGCAGGCGCTTTTCACCGCCTCGGCTCCGTGCCCCACGACGATGGCGATTCTCTTCGGCTTTAGACTCCGCGCGGTTTTTAGGGGATAGGAAAAGAGCGGCTTCCCCCCCAAGTAGTGAAGGACCTTGGGAAGGCTGGACTTCATTCGCTTTCCCAGCCCCGCCGCTAAAAGGATTACTCCGAGATCTCTCATATAAACAGGTTCGATCCGGAAAATAGGAGAATTATAACGTAAGAGGGGGATCAATCAAAGGGAGTAAACCAAGTACAGGTCGCCTGTTTTGCTTTATGAAGTCAGCGGCGTTTTCCAGAAATGATAGGAACTTCCTTTTGAGGCGCGGCCACTGAGAATTCGGAAATCACCCTAACAATCGCCTGCCGGCCTGGCATCGAGGGCCAAAAGCGCCTTCGGAGAGAGTGGCCTGGCTTCCTATCACCGTTTTGAGGGGACAGTAGCCGATAAGGAAGCGTTACGTCAACTTGGGAGCGGCTTCCGGGTAGACCGGGCTGCCGGCCACGGCCAGGGCTGGACATTTCCTGAAATCCACTACTCTGTAGATTAGGGCAGGACTTTTCAGGCAAGGAAGATTTATTGGCGGGGAGCTGCTGGCTGCGCCGGCTGATCTGGCATCCGCTGAATCGGTAGACGCGGGGTGCCGGGATTTTGCGGGTTGCGCTCGTTGCAGCTCCTGATCAGGTACATGAGCAGGGTGACGGAAACAACGATCGATGTGAGGGTGATGAAAGGAGTCATAAAGGCGTTCCAGCGCTCGCGGCGGCGCCTGGCCTTCAGCTCCTCGAGTCTCGCTTGCGTTTCTTCCGGGGTCATTCGGTCCTACGCCAGCTGTCGGCTGAGCACTCTGGCGCCGAGCCAGAACATTGCGCCGTCGAAGACAAGCAGGACGATCACCATCAGGAGGAGCCGCGGCCAGTCCCAGCCGGTAAGGATCAGGGATCGCATCGCGTCGATCGCGTAGGTCATGGGGTTCACCCGGGCGAGAAGCCGCATCCAGAGAGGTAGAGCATCGAGCGGCACAAAGGCGCTGGAAAGGAAGCTGAGCGGAAGGGCGGTAACTCCGAGGATGGCGAAAAAGTCGCCGTGGTTTTCCAAAACGAAAGCAAGAATCAAAGAGATGACCGTTACGCCGAACCCGAGCAGCAAGCCGATCATGAGAAGGGCCACGACTCCGCCCAGCCCGGTAGCGATCCGAGCGCCGAAGAGGAGACCGAGCGCGAGGATGAGCAAGCACTGGAGCATCGTGCTCAAGTTAACCGCGAGAAAGCGGCTGACGAGGATGGAGGCGCGGGAGATCGGCGCGCTCATCAGGCGCAGGAGAAAACCGGTCTCCCTGTCGAAGAGCAAGGGAATTCCTCCGGCCATGCTGTTGCCAAAAGCCGTGAGGGCGAGGATTCCCGGCAGGAGATAGCTGCGGTAATCCCCGCCGACCGAATCCCGGGCAAGAGCCTGAAAGGCGCCACCCATGAAGATCAGGAGGATGAGCGGATTGACCAGATTGAAGGCGACATTGAACGGCTCGCGCTTGAGGTGGATCATCCAGCGTCCCAGTTGCGCTTTGGTCTCTTGAAGGAAATCACCCACCGCTCTCTCCTCCTGCGGAGAAGGCGCGGCCGGCGTAATGGAGAAAGACGTCATCCAGGCCGGGACGGCTGTAGGTAATCGATTGGACTGAGATGCCCACAGAAGCGGCGGCCTCGATGATCTTCGGCAAGGCCGCGTCGTTGCTCTCGACGTAGATCTTGAGGCGCGTGCCGTCTTTCACGGACCTCTGCACCATGGATAGCTGCGACACCGCCTTTTCCAGACTCTCCAGCGATTCGCCGTGATGCTCATTCGCGCTGGCGATCTCCACCGAGACGACATCTCTTTTCAGTTGGCTTCTCAACGCCGCGGGCGAGCCCATGGCGACGATCTTGCCGCGATCGATGATTGCCACCTCGTCGCAAAGCCGCTCGGCCTCGTCCATATAGTTCGTGCAGAGAAAGAGGGTGGTCCCTCGCTCCTTCAGTCGCACAATGTAGTTCCATACGTCGCGGCGCACCTGAACGTCTAAACCCAGCGACGGCTCATCGAGCACGATCACCGGCGGGCGATGGATCAAACCGCAGGCGAGATCGAGTTTTTTCTTGGTCCCGCCCGACAGGTGGCGCGCGCGGCGATCCTCCAGGCCGGCCAGCCCGACCAATGCGAGCGCCTCCTGAATTCTGGTTTCGCGCGAAGCGGCAGGCAGATGATAGAGATCGGCGTAATAGCTCAAATGCTCTTGCGCCGTGAGGTAAGGGTCGACCGTCAACTCTTGCGGCACGTAGCCGACCAGGCTGCGGACCTTGGCGGGATCACTCAAGACATCGGTCCCCGCCACCTCGGCCTTGCCGCCATCCGGTCGAACCAGCGTGGTGAGGATCTTGACCGTGGTCGTCTTGCCCGCGCCGTTAGGTCCCAACAGACCGAAGATTTCTCCCTGCTTGACCTCCAGAGAAATGCCGTCTAAGGCAACGACCGGACCATAGCTTTTTCTTAGATTCTCGATGCGAATGACAGGATCGGACATCTCGACCAGAGATCATATTACGTGCTCTTGCTGAAGTCCACTGGACGGGCGTGAAGTCTTAAAGAAGCGTGGAAAGTTGGTATACTGACTGCACCGTATGCAACATCAAGCGACAACGTATCGCGCACGGAAGAGGCAGAAAGGAGTGTACATCATGGCGGGTGCCAAGAGTCCAATCCCTTTGATGGTTTCGTTGTTTACGGCGGCCGTCCTGCTCACCGTATCCGGCACAATCTCGGTGGCGAGCACCACGGCAGCCAGTAGCGTTCATTCGGGAGCTCACGAGAAACCTAACTTTATTGTCATTCTAACCGACGACCTCGATGCCAAGTCGGTCGAGTTTATGCCTAGGCTCAAAGCGCTCCTGGCGCATGAGGGCACGACGTTTTCGAACTTCTTCGTGACGGATTCTCTCTGCTGTCCATCGCGGGCTTCGTTGCTGCGCGGGCAGTACCCGCACAACCATCAGGTCATAAGCAATCTGCAGCCTGCGGGCGGCTTTGGAAAGTTTCATGAGCTGGGGCACGAGCAATCCACTATCGCCACCTGGCTTAAGGCCGCCGGATACCGGACTGTCCTCCTCGGCAAATACCTCAACGGCTATCCTGGAAAGGAGTCCTTGTATGTGCCTCCTGGCTGGGACGAATGGTATGCCTTAATGAATCGTCATGCCGCATATTTCAATTATGGACTGAACGAAAACGTTCGGGTGGTCTCGTACGGGCATGACGCAAACGAATACCAGACCGATGTGCTCGCCGCAAAGACAGTCGATTTCATCGCCAGGACCAATGCCAACGGGAAGCAGCCCTTCTTCATCTATCTGGCTCCGTCCGCGCCCCACCTGCCCGCCACACCCGCCCCCCGGCATGAGGAGAAGTTCCGGCATGCGACCGCGCCCAGAACGGCGTCGTTCAACGAGGGCGAACTCAGCGGTAAGCCCGCTTGGCTGCGGGATAAACCCCCGCTTTCCTCCGAGGAGATCGCGGACATAGACCGGATCTATCGCAGGCGCCTGCAATCTATGCTCGCGGTCGACGAGATGATTGAAACGATCGTCGGGGCGCTGCAGGCACACGGGTTGCTCAAGCAGACTTATATCTTTTTTACTTCCGATAACGGCTTTCACCTGGGCGAGCATCGGCTTAAACTGGGCAAGGGCACAGCCTACGAGGAAGACATCCGCGTGCCGCTGATCGTGCGCGGACCGGGGCTCCCTGCCGGCAGAACTCTTCAGCACCTGGCGCTCAATATCGATTTAGCCCCGACGCTGGCGGAGCTTGCCGGCGTAACCGCTCCGAGCTTTGTGGACGGCCGCTCTCTCAGGCCGCTGCTTACAGGCGCGTCCCTATCTCCTGGCGCCTGGCGTCAAGACTTTGTCGTCGAGTACTGGTCTCACTCGCCTCGCAGGCTCCCCGGGTATAAGGCTTTACGAACGAAGGATCATCTTTACGTGGAGTACGCCACCGGGGAGAGAGAGCTGTACGACCTGCGTGCCGATCCCTATGAGCTTCGGAATCTTGCCAACTCTGCCGACCCGGGCTTCATTGCGCGACTATCGAAGCGGCTCGCAGCGCTCGCACATTGTGCCGCTGAGAAGTGTCGGCAGGAGTCCCCGGGACTGTTTTGACGCGTACGCCCTCCCTCGGAGATCCCTCCTCCGCCGGTGAAAAAACTCTTGTCAACGAGGGAGAATTCGATTACAAAGAGGGTCATGAAGAGAAGCAGTCTCGTCATCGATGTTCATCATCATTGGATGCCCGAGGAGCACTACCGCCGCCCGGAGCTTTATGTGCGTCAAGACGAAGAAGTGGTTCATGAGGCTGACCGGTTTCGCATCCGTCGCGCCGGCGTTCAACTCTTTTCCCCACCCAGGATGACCTCGCGGATCGATGAGCAGATCAAGGCCATGG
>JAHFAP010000196.1 GCA_023250495.1 Deltaproteobacteria bacterium
AGCGATAGATGTAGATGCCGACCTGGCCCTCCTTTTTTGCCGCTTGCAGAGCGATCTCCCAATCTTTCTTCCAGTCAGGCTGTGCCACGACGTTGGCGTTGACGACGAACAACGCCAGCAAAACTAACGCGGTCTGTATAGAGCGTATTCCCGTCGTCATGTCCTTCACACCGCCTTAGCCACAGCTCTCTGCGTGCACAAAGGATGATAGCTTCCCATGGCGCACCTGGCGCCGGTCTTGGTCACGGCCGCCTCGAACTCCTGTTGTATTATTGTGATTTGCGTTTCAACGTGACTTTAACAACTTCCACACCTTGTCTCTATTCTCTTGTCTCCCAGTGACTACCCAGCTCCAGTCGGTGTCGTCAAAATAACGAACGCCGGCGCGTGGAATATTTCCCGGATTCAAAAACGATTCGTCCACGTCCGTGCGCAGGCTCGCGCTGCCGTAGCCGCGTGAGTATAGCTCAATCCCTTCCCTGGATGCCATCCAATTCACAAAGAGCCTGGCGGCGTTCGGGTGCGGCGCCCGGTTGGCGACGCTCATGAGCCATGGAGAGCCGTTGATTCCCGGCGCGAGGTCCGTCAGTTCGAAAATTTCCACCAGCTTGAAGCCTTCCTTCTCCAAGGGCCTTACGTCATCCTCGCGGCAGTTTAGACAGATCGGCTGAGTGCCGCGCGCCAGCCAGTCGGTGAATTGCCGCCGCTCGCGGGTGCTCACCGGCCGCTGCTCGATGTAGAGCTTTTTCACAAAGTTGGCGCCGAGCTGATAGTGGAAGCGAGCGGCCAGATTGGCGCCGGCGCCTGTAGTGGTGGGATCCTCGGTGGATATCTTCCCTTTCCATTTCGGGTTCAGCAGGTCCTTGGCGGCGCGGATCTCTTCCGGCTTGACGAAATCGGTGTTGATGAAAAGGAGGCTGGAGACGCTGATGAAAGGACGAAGGATGAATTTCTCCTCCGGGTCGACAAACCACGGCTTGCCCTTTTTCCACTTGGAGGCCTCGAGGACTTCCGGCAGGACCAAGAGCGGTCTCAGGGGATCAAGCATCTTTTCCGGGTAGAGAACGGTGGCGGTTGTGTCCGGGCCGGAGAGAAACACGTCGACTGAATAGATTCCTGCGGCGCGCTCCGTTCTGATGCGGGCGACGATTTCGCTCGATCTGCCGGCGAGAAACTCGACCGGGACGCCGAATCGGGCCTTGAATTTAGGAATGATCTCATTGCGCATGACCGGATCGGGAGAGCCCACGACCACGACCGCCCCTTCCTTCCGCGCCCCAGCGAGCGTCTGGTTCCACTGCTGTTCCCAGTCCTTCTCCTGACCCCGAACCGTCACCACAGCAAGCAGGCAGTAGGCAATAGGCAGTAGGCAGTAGGCGGAAAAGAGAAAGTTCCCCCGCTTGTTGCCTGTTGCCTCTTCCCTGTTGCCTATTGCCTGTTTCAGCCAGAGGCGGATCAGCCATTCTTTGCGGCTGAGCCTATTGCCTTTTCGTTTCATCCTTCATCCCTGCTTATAAGCGGCAGGACAACTTTTCTCCCGAGCAGCATCATTACAGAGACGATGGCGGTGATCAACAGTCCCAGCGCGGCGGCCCGCTCGACCTCGCCGCTGAAGCTGTACTCCATGAGCAAGATAGCCAGAGGCCGGGACCGCGCGCTGTAGAGCAGCACGGGCGTGCTGATGCTGGTGAGCGCGCTGCCGAAGCTGATCAACCCGACCGTCGCGGCCACCGGTGCCACGAGCGGCACGAGGATTCTCCGATAGGTATATCTCCACGACGCGCCGCTTACCCTCGCCGCCTCCTCCAGATCCGCGCCGAGCTGCAAAAACGCCGCCTTGAATGCCTGCGTGCCGACCGGACTTTCCTTGATGGTCAGGGCCAGCGCGATCCCCCATACCGAACCATAGAGAACCGAGCGCAGCGGCGTGGCGAGAAACATCCACAGCAAGCCGAGACTCATGAGAATCCCGGGCACCACCCACGGGAGCCAGCAGAGAAGCTCGAGCACCGGCGCGCTGCGGACTTTTCTGGAAGCGAGCAGATACCCCACTGTGGAGTAAAGCGCGACGCTCGCCAGCGCGGTCGCTGCGGCGATCACCAGACTGTTTTTGAGCGAGAGGAAGAAGAGCGGGTCGGTGAGGAGATTCTGCCAGTGGATCAAGCTGAAGGGAGAGCGGAGATTGAAGAAGCCGTAGCGACGCATCAAAGAGCCGAGCAAGAGAAAACTGAGCGGCAGGGCCATCATCACGGCAAAGTAGAGCAGGCAGCCGCCCAGGGCGACATACTTCCATTTGCCAAGCCGCGCTCGCAGAGTCGAATAGCCCTGGCCGGTGACGACGGTGAACTTTTTGCCTTTGAGACGCCGCTGATAGAAAAAAGCCAGAACGGCCAGCACCAAGAGAAAAACCGAGCCCAAGGCGGTCGCCTCGCCGAATGCAGGCGGATCGTGGCGAGTATAGTCATAGATTCTCGTGGCGTAGACGTAGATTCCAACCGGTGTGCCGAGCAGAAGCTCGGTGTTGAAAGACTCCAGCCCGCGGATGAAGCTCAACGCCGCTACAGCGAGGATTGCCGGAAGCAGCGCAGGAAGGCTGATCCTCCAGAGCACAGTGAGGCTGCTTGCTCCGGCGACGCGGCCGGCCTCCTCCAACGCCGCCCCCAGCCGCCGGAAAATCGGCGTCAAAAGCATGACCTTGAACCAGACGCCGCCGGTGGCGAGGTGAACCCATACGATGCCCCAGAAGCTGTAGGGATTAAACAACGGACCCTGGACAAACGGCAGCGCCGCCGCGACGGTATTCAAAAAGCCGAAGCTCGGATCGAGCAGCAGGATCCACGCGAGGACCAGAGGGAAATCAGGGACGAAATAGCCAAACCAGCAGAGAAACTCGATCAGGTTGCGGCCGGGCATATCGGTGCGCGCGATCAGCCAGGCCATCATCACCGAGAGAATCATCCCAGGAACGAGATGGGTGACCGAAAGGAGAAAGCTCATCCACAGGGCGCTGAGAGTTCCCGGGTCGCTGAAGGCGCGGCTCCAGTTGGCCAAGCCAAATGCAGCCTCTTTGCCCGGAGGGGCGACGTTGAGACTGCTCAGCAGAAGAAAAATAATCGGCAGACCCATGACCAGAGTGAAAAACAGCAGCGCGCCGAATTCCGCGAGACGGAAACGGCTCAATCTGATCCCGGCCTGGACGGATGCTGCAATCGAGCTCATTTCTCCAATGGCAGGAGCGTAAGACGTGCGGGGTCAAACGCCAAACGAATCTCGGCGCCCGCTGCGTGGCGCTCCTGTTTTCCGGCCACGAGCACCAGAGTTCTTCCGCACGCGCCGACAGTGTACTCCAAACGGTCGCCGAGATATGCGACTTCGTTTACCGTCGCCTTCAGTTGATTCGGCGCCGCCGGACCGATCGGCAGGATCTGAATATCCTCGGGCCTGGAGACAACGCGAACGGTCTCGCCTTCGGCGAAGCTGCCGCGCTGCTCTTCGCCTATGCTCAATCGGCCGTCGCCGCCAGGGAACTCCACGAAGATACTCTGTTCGCTCTTCCTGACCGTGCCTTCCAGGACCACGGTGCGTCCGAGGAAATCTCCGACAAAGGTAGTCGCCGGCCTCTCGTAGATTTCCACCGGGCTGCCGATCTGCTCCAACTTTCCCTGCCGCACCACCGCGATCCGATCCGACAGAGTCATCGCTTCGCTCTGATCGTGTGTTACGTAAAGCACGGACAGGTTAAGTCTCCGCTGCAGCGCGCGCAGCTCGGCCCTCATCTGCTCCCTGAGCTTGGCGTCAAGATTTGACAGCGGCTCATCCAACAAGAGAATGGTCGGAGTGTAGACTAAAGCCCGCGCCAATGCGACGCGCTGCTGCTGACCTCCGGATAGCTCTGTCGCGCCGCGCTGTTCGAACCCGGACAGCCCCACGAGGTCCAATGCTTCACTGACTTTTTGGCGCAGCGACTGCGCCGCTTCTCCCCGAACTCTGAGGGGAAAAGCGACGTTCTCGAAGACCGTCATATGCGGCCAAATCGCATAGGACTGAAAGACCATCCCCATCCGGCGCTTGTCCGGCGGAAGGAAAATGCCGAGCTTGGGCGACGCGATCGGGACGCCGTTGAGAAGAATCTCTCCAGCCTCCGGCTCTTCCAGACCCGCAACCAACCTGAGCGTCGTGGTTTTTCCGCATCCCGACGGCCCGAGCAGGGTGAAGAACTCGCCCGGCCGAAGCGCGAAGCTCATGCGCTCAACGGCGGTAGAATCCCCATAGGATTTTGTAACTTCTAAAAGCTCAAGAGCGGGCTTTATCATCCCTGTCCGTTGCAGCGCCTTTTGCAACCGGTGAGATTATTGGTTCGTCGAGAAGATTGCAATAGTAGCGCCATACGGATTCGCTGTGCGCGCTCGACTTCTGGGACTCGTGCTGAGGAGTAAACGTTTCGATCTCTTCTTTTGCAATCGGCCGCGGATTTCCCAACAGCCGGGCCCGGTAGTTGATCTCCGCCAGTTCATTGAGCTTGATCGCCGTCAGCGTCGCCTCCTGGATAGTTTGCCCCACAGTGGTGATCCCATGCCCGCGCATGAGACAGGCGCGCTGTTTTCCCATGACCTCGGTGAATTCTCTCCCTAGCATGTCGTTGGAAACGATGACGCTCCTTGGGTAGGTCGGCACCCCTTCCATCAGAAGGCGCAGCGCGCTCGGATCATAGGCGCCGAACAGCGGGAGCAGCGGCAGATCGCAGATCGTGAAGAGGACAACCGTCGCAGGGTGGACGTGCACTACGCTCCGAACCTCGGGTCGCGTGCGGTAAATCCATGTGTGGATGAAGATCTCGTGGGGCGGGTCGAGATCTTGGGGGCCATCGACTTTTTTGCCCTGGGGATCGACCACGATAAAATCACGCGCCGTCACAAACCTGAGCCCCGACTCCCCCGGCCCGCGCGCCTTGATCAGGATTGCATCGCTTCCCTGGACGCGCGCGCTGACATGCCCGCTGGGCTCCTTGGTCATGTTCAGCTTGCCGAGAATCCGGCAGGCGCATGCCGAGAGATCCCGGAGCTGATTTAATTCGGCCAACGTTTGCGTCCTTGCACTGTGACCGATTACCCCACGCGCAACGCGGCGGGCAGTTCTCTCCCTTCCCGCCAAAAGTTCATCTCCCTGATGGATTCCATCAGATGGGTGTCGATCAGAGTATTTTGGGCCGGATCTCTGACGACCGCTTTGGGGTCCAGACCTTGCTGCACCTTGAGAATTTCCCGCTTCATCATCTCGCGCAGCAGCACGATCCCGCGGTCCGACGTGGCCAGCCGCTCGCGCGTGCGGTCGGCGATCGGCCCCTGGGTCTCCCAGGCCATGTGGTCCTGCGCCTGGACTTCGTTCAGTCGGAACCTGGCATAAGGATGAAGCTCATCGGGGGGGTTCTTGTACGGCTTCACATGCTCTACGGGCGGATCCCCTTGCTCCACCGTGCTTCCGTCTTCAGTCGGCATGAAGCGCACGATGAAGATCATGGTGTGCGTGTCATCTACGGGCACCCGTATCTGCGTGCCGTTAAACTGTCGCAGGATGTTCGGAAAGATCAACGGATGCTCATCGACGACGCCGTTCCTATAAGTTCGCTTCTTCATGATCCCCAACGGGACCTCATGGAACTCGAAGCTCTCAATGTCATCGGTGAATCCCCGCGTTGTGCTGGCGGGCCGCCGGCCGCGCGCGGCATCCAAAGCCGTCTCCTGGTGCAGGATCTGCAGGTGAGCCGGGTCCACTGAGTTTTCCATCGCTTGGAACCAATTGCAGTCGAGACGGGGCTGAACGAAGAGTTTTCGCCGACCGTCCTTGCGCGCGTAGACATCATATTGCGGAATCAGCGGCTCCGGCTGCGGACCCAAGTAAGCCCAATAGAGACCGACGAATTTCTGCACGGAATAAGCCTTATGCTTGACCGTCAGGCAGAACTTACTTCCTGCGGGCTCAGGAGGAGTTTCCAAACAATTACCTTCGACGTCGTAAAGCCAGCCATGATAGGCGCAGGCGATCCCTCTCTCCTCTACCCGTCCATAGGAAAGGGAGGCGCCGCGGTGGGAACAGCGATCCTCCAGCAGGCCCACTCTTCCGCTCTTGTCGCGGAACAACACAAGATCCTCGCCGAGAACGCGAACGAATTTCGTTGGACTCTCCTCGGTAAGCTCCTGGGCGACGAAGATGGGAAGCCAGTAGCGGCGCA
>JAHFAP010000033.1 GCA_023250495.1 Deltaproteobacteria bacterium
GATCGTAGGCGGAACCTTCTTTCTTGATATCGGCCGGCGCTAGATTGATCGTGATTTTCTTCGCCGGGAAGGAGTAGCCGCAGTTCTTGACCGCGGCGCGAATGCGGTCTTTGCTCTCTCGGACTGCGCCCTCAGCCAACCCGACGGTAGCGAGCTGAGGAAGGCCGGAGGCGAGGTCGATCTCGACCTCGACCCGGAGGGCGTCGATCCCATAGAGCGCGGCGCTGTTGACCTTGGCAAGCATCGAGCTTCATTCCCCCGGTCGGGGAAACTTAATGTGACTCAGTGCGCTCTATTAGCAGAGGCTCAGGGAGATGACAACTAGAATTTGTCTTTTTTGAAAGACTTGAGCGATGAGGGGCGGCTGCGCAGGACATCGTCCTGGGTCTGCCGGTCAAAGACGTGGATTCCGCGGTTGTGCAGCAGGGTCGGGCGGGAGATGACGCGACGCGCCTTGGCCGAGCAGACGGCGCACTTGGTCACAGCCTTTTCTGTCGCCTTCTGCACCACCTCGAAGTGGTGTCCGTGAGAGCATTCGTATTCGTAAAGGGGCATAGTTCGAGCTTCGAAAGTCATCATACTGGAAAAGGAGCCTTGACGCTAGATAGGTGCCTTGCCAAGAAAAGTTTTTCCTGGTATAAGATTCCATGTTTGCCCAAAAGGCATTGATCGCTGAAGGAAACCCAGGCCCAGGTCTGGGTTTTTTTTTGCCCGTTTTGGAGGTGAGCCATGTTTGACCAAGAAATCCTCCCTCTTGGCTTGACCTTTGATGACGTTCTGTTGATACCCGCTGAATCTGCGATATTGCCTCGAGATACCGACGTTAAGACGCGCTTGACCGAGCGGATTGAGTTGAACATTCCGCTCCTCAGTTCCGCCATGGACACGGTGACCGAATCGCGCACGGCCATTGCGATGGCTCAAGAAGGAGGGATGGGCTTTATCCACCGCAATATGCCGGTTGCGGCCCAGGCGGCAGAGGTCGAGAAGGTCAAGAAGTTTGAGAGCGGCATGATCACCGACCCGATTACGGTGCGGCCGGCTCAGAAGATTGCCGAGGCCAGAGAGATCATGCAGAAGTACCGCATCTCGGGGCTTCCGGTGACTCAGGGTGGACGTCTCGTGGGAATCTTGACCAACCGTGATCTGCGCTTCGAAAAGCGGCAGGACCGGCCGGTCTCGGAGGTTATGACCAAGGAGAATCTCGTGACCGCAAGGCCCGGAGTCGACCTTGACGAGGCTAAAGAGATCTTACACCGCCACAGGATCGAAAAGCTCCTGGTCGTGGATGAAAAATTCCAGCTCAAGGGTTTGATCACGGTCAAAGATATAGAGAAGAAAACCCAGTACCCGTTTGCCTGTAAGGACGAGAGAGGGCGATTGCGGGTGGGAGCCGCGGTGGGCGTGGGAGGCGATTGCGAGGAGAGAGTGGAGGCATTGGTCAGGGCCGGGGTTGACGTGGTCGTGGTGGACACGGCGCATGGCCACTCCAAGAACGTTCTCGATGTCATAAAGTTTGTCCGCCGTCACCACCCTGAGCTGAATCTTATGGGTGGAAATGTGGCGACCGAAGAAGGTGCTCTTGCGCTGATTGAGGCGGGCGTCAATGCCGTGAAGGTCGGAGTCGGACCCGGCTCGATCTGCACCACGCGCGTGATCTCGGGGGTTGGAGTGCCGCAAATCACGGCGATCGCGAGCTGCGCCAAGGTTGCGGAGCGGCACAACACACCTGTCGTATCGGACGGCGGGATCAAATACTCGGGCGACATCACGAAAGCACTGGCCGCCGGGGCCCAGTCGGTCATGATCGGAAGCCTCTTTGCAGGCACCGAGGAGAGTCCCGGCGAGACCATTCTCTATCAAGGGCGTACCTATAAGGTCTACCGAGGCATGGGCTCGCTGGGGGCTATGAAGGACGGGAGCAAGGATCGCTATGGCCAGGGGGAAGTGGACGAAGAGGCGAAGCTCGTTCCCGAAGGGATCGAAGGTCAGGTGCCGTACAAAGGCTCTCTCTCTTTCAACATCCATCAGATCGTCGGCGGCCTGCGCGCCGGGATGGGTTACCTCGGCTGCCGGACGATCGGGGAGCTCAGGGCCAAGGCGCGCTTCATACGGATCACCATGGCAGGGCTGAGGGAAGGACACGTCCACGACGTGTTTATCACCAAAGAGGCGCCCAACTATCGCGCGGAATGATTCTCATTCTTGATTTCGGCTCTCAGTACACGCAGCTCATCGCCCGCCGCGTCCGCGAGGCCAACGTCTACTGCGAAATCCATCCCTTTAGTTTATCCCTGGGACAAATTCGCCGCTTAAAACCCGAGGGGATTATCCTTTCCGGTGGGCCGGCGAGTGTATACCAACAGGATGCCCCCGGAGTAGACGCCCAACTCTTTGATCTTAAGGTTCCTTTTTTGGGCATCTGCTACGGCATGGGGATAATCAATTTAGCAGCCGGAGGTGAAGTCGCGCGTGCGGAGCGGCGCGAGTACGGCCCGGCCGGCCTGGTGATCGACGATGACGCCGACCTGTTTCATAGCCTGCCGCGTGGCGAAGCGATGCGCGTCTGGATGAGTCATGGCGATAAAAATAACACCGCGCCAAAAGGGTGGCGCGTTCTCGCTCACAGTCAAAATTCCCCCATAGCCGCCTTTGCCAATCCGGAACGGAGGCTCTTCGGAGTCCAGTTCCATCCCGAGGTGGTCCACACGCCGCGCGGTCAGCAGATCCTGCAAAATTTTCTCTTTCGCATCTGCGGCTGCGAGCCGACCTGGACCATGGGCCATTTTATCGAGACTTCGGTTCAGAGAATTCGCGACCAGGTGGAAAAAGGGCGCGTTGTCTGCGCTCTGAGCGGCGGTGTGGACTCCACGGTGGTGGCAACGCTGGTCCATCGAGCGATCGGCGACCACTTAGCCTGCATTTTTGTAAACAATGGCCTCCTCCGTCGAGGAGAAGCCGAGCAGGTATCGAGCCTGTTCGCAGAACGGTTTGCACAGGGCTTTCGCTATGTGGATGCCTCAGAGAGGTTTCTCTCAGCTTTGAAAGGGATCGAAGACCCAGAGCAGAAGCGAAAGATCATCGGCCGTCTCTTCATCGAGGTCTTCGAAGAGGAGGCCAAAAAGCTCGGCGACGTCAAGTTTTTGGCTCAAGGAACACTTTACCCCGATGTGATCGAGTCGGTCTCCTTCGTCGGCCCCTCGGTGACGATCAAGAGCCATCACAATGTCGGCGGGCTCCCGCCGAACATGGAGTTTCAGCTCATCGAGCCGCTGCGCGAGCTATTCAAAGATGAAGCGCGGCGCTTGGGCCACGAACTCGGCCTGCCGCGCGATTTGATCCAACGCCAGCCTTTCCCCGGCCCCGGTCTTGCGATCCGGGTCTTGGGTGAAGTCACAGAGGAGCGTCTTGAGGTCCTGCGCGCCGCCGACGTGATCGTCTTGGAGGAGATCAGGAAAGCCGGACTCTACGAAGAGGTTTGGCAGTCCTTCGCAATTCTTCTGCCGATCCGGACCGTTGGCGTGGTGGGGGACGAACGAAGCTATGAAAACGTCGTCGCGCTTCGCGTCGTCGAGAGCGACGACGGCATGACCGCCGATTGGGTGCCGCTCGCGCCCGAGCTGCTGGCCAAGATCTCCAACCGCATCACCAACGAAGTGCGCGGCGTCAACCGCGTCGTCTACGATATCTCCTCCAAGCCGCCGGCGACGATTGAGTGGGAGTGAGATAAGTCATTCGGCGCCCCATAAAGCATGCCCACTACTGACCTGGCAAAGATCAAGAGGTTGATCCTCCTTGGTCGCTATCGCTTCACGCGTAAAGCAGAGTTGGAACGTCTACGCGACGGCCTCCTGCAAACCGACGTGCTGGAATCTATCATTAATGCCAGTGGCATCAAGAAAATCCTTCGTTCCACTAGTGCCTTTCGAAGTGCTCGCCGTGAGAAGCTTTATATCATCGAAGGATTTACCTTTGATGGGTTGTTGATCTATACTAAGGGTGTCATCACGAAGGAATTCGGACAGGAGACTCTGTATATCCTGGTTTCGGCAAAACGATCAATATGAAGATATCAACGCTTGCACGCTGCCCTAGCTGTGGGAGCCGCAGCATCCGGCGGGTGCGCAAGGCCTTCCGGGTACGGGTGGGAACGCGGACAGTAACGATTCCGGATCTCGAACGCGAGATTTGCCCTGAGTGCAAAGAAGAGTTTTTCGACCGCGAGGCGAATATCACAATCGACGCCTATTGCTTCGGCAAAAGCCGGAAACGGGCGTAGTGCCCGTTCAGAGGGCTAGACTCATCGTCGACCTCCCGGAGAGACTTCACAAGGAACCGCAAACGAGGCCTGCGATCCATGACCGCACATTCGAGAACGTCGTAATAGAGCCGCTAAAGGGAACGCTCGGAAAAAATTGTCAAAGTTCGTTTTTTGTGTTAGCGTGATTTTAGTCAAATGGAGCATTCCCGTTTTGTTCACCTTCATTGCCACACCCAGTACAGCCTCCTAGACGGCGCCAATAGAGTCGAAGCGCTGGTTGAGCGGGTCCGGCAGCTCAAGCAGCCCGCGCTGGCCATGACCGATCACGGCAACATGTTCGGGGCGATCGAGTTCTATTCGGAGGCGATGAGGCACGGCATCAAGCCGATCATCGGCTGCGAGATCTACGTCGCGCCGACCAGCCGCTTCGAGCGCAAGGGGGTGGACAAAGGGAACAAGGAGTACAACCATCACCTCATCCTCCTGGCCATGAACATGGAGGGATACCGCAATCTGTGCAAGCTCGTGACGGCGGGCTTTATGGAAGGTTTTTATTACAAGCCCCGCGTCGATAAGGAGCTGCTGCAAGAGCATAACCGCGGGCTGATCGCTCTGAGTGCCTGTCTGCAGGGAGAGGTCTCTTCGGCTTTCTTAGCCGGAAACTTTGAGAAGGCGAAGGGCGCGGCGGAGAGTTACCTCTCTATCTTCAAGGACCGCTATTACCTCGAAGTCCAGGACAACAAGCTGCCGCAGCAGGAAAAGGTCAACCGGATGATTATCGAGCTGGGCAAGGAGCTTTCCCTCCCCGTGGTTGCGACCAACGACTGCCACTACGGCGAGCGCGACGATGCGGCGGCGCATGATGTCCTTCTCTGTGTCCAGACCGGCAAGACCGTCCAGGACGAGAATCGGCTGAAGATGCACACCGACGAGCTCTTTGTAAAGTCCGCGGAGCAGATGAAGGCGGGCTTCGGTTACTTGCCCGAGGCCGTCGAACGGACCGTTGAGATCGCGGATCGCTGCAACTTGGAGCTGGAATTCGGCAATTATCATTTTCCCCCTTTCAATCCGCCAAAACCAGTCAGCCTGGACGACTACCTGGACGAGCTGGCGCGCAAGGGATTGGCCGAGAGGTTGTCAACTCTACAAGCCAGCCAGCCGGAGGAGCATGAGAAAAAGCTCAAGCTCTACGGGGAGCGGCTTAACTTTGAGCTGGGCGTCATCAAGGGCATGCAATTTTCCGGCTACTTCCTGATCGTCGCCGACTTCATCAACTACGCCAAAGACCATGGCATCCCGGTGGGGCCCGGACGGGGATCCGCCGCCGGCAGCCTGGTGGCCTACGCGCTGAAAATCACCGACCTCGACCCGATCCGCCATGGGCTGTTGTTCGAGCGGTTTTTGAATCCCGAGCGGCGCTCCATGCCTGACATCGATGTGGACTTCTGCATCCGCGGCCGGGATCAGGTGATTCGTTACGTCAAGGAAAAATACGGCCCCGATAAGGTGGCGCAGATCGCCACCTTCGGTACTCTCAAGGCCAAGGCCGCGATCAGGGACGTCGGACGGGCCCTGGGCTTTTCATTCGCCGAGACCGATGCCATCGCGAAACTCATTCCCGCTCCGAAGCAGGGGTTCGACTATCCGCTCGCGGACGCCATCAAAATGGAGCCGCGTCTCCAGGCGCTCATAAAAAGCGACCCGCGCGTCAAGAACCTTATCGATCACGCGCTGCGCCTCGAGGGGCTGACCCGACACTCCTCGACGCACGCGGCGGGAGTGGTCTTGTCCAATCTTCCGCTGGTGGACTATCTCCCGCTCTATCTCGACAAGGAAGGCGGGATCGTCACCCAGTATGACATGTCGAGCGTCGAGAAGATCGGTCTCATCAAGTTCGATTTTCTCGGCCTGAAGACGCTGACCCTGCTCCAAGACTGTCTCAAGCTTCTGCAAAAGAGCCGGGGAGTGACGGTGGATCTCAACAACCTTCCGTTGGACGACAAGAAAACCTACCGGCTGCTCTGCTCGGGCAACACCACCGGCGTGTTCCAGCTGGAAAGCACTGGGATCAGGGAGATGACGGTCAAGATCCGGCCCAACTGTTTCGAAGACTTGGTGGCCATTTTGGCCCTGTTCCGGCCGGGCCCGCTCGACAGCGGCATGGCGGAGGCATACATCAAGCGCAAGCATGGCAAGGAGCAGATCCGCTATCTGCATCCGCTGCTTGAGTCCATCCTTAAAGACACCCACGGCGTGATCGTCTATCAGGAGCAGGTCATGCAGATCGCACAGACGCTGGCAGGTTACAGTATGGGTGAGGCTGATATCTTGCGCCGCGCCATGGGAAAGAAAGATCCGGAGGAGATGGCCAGCCAGCGGGACCGCTTCGTTCAAGGCGCGCGCAAAAACAGGATCGATCCCAAGAGGGCGACTGAAATCTTCGACCAGATGGAGACCTTCGCCCGCTATGGCTTCAACAAGTCCCATTCGGCTGCCTACGCCCTCATCTCCTACCAGACCGCCTACCTGAAGGCCCATTATCCCGTCGAGTTCATGGCCGCGTTGTTAAGCTCCGAGATGGGAGACTCGGACAAAGTGATCAAGAATCTGGCCGAATGCCGCGAGCAGGGAATCGAGGTGCTGCCTCCGGATATCAACGAGAGCCATGCGGATTTTACGGCGGTCGGGGAAAAGATCCGGTTTGGCTTGGCCGCGGTCAAAAACGTCGGCGGAAAGGCGGTGGAGGTCATTCTTCAAAGCCTCGAGCAGGAGGGCAGGTTTAAGTCTATTTTCGATTTCTGCCGCCGCGTGGAGCTGACGGCGGTCAACCGCAGG
The DNA here is from genome assembly GCA_023250495.1 of Deltaproteobacteria bacterium. Taxonomy (GTDB): domain Bacteria; phylum Desulfobacterota; class Binatia; order UBA9968; family UBA9968; genus JAHFAP01. The sequence continues at coordinate 7,097 of JAHFAP010000033.1, forward strand.
GTCTTGGAAAGCCTCATCAAGTGCGGCGCTTTCGATTCCACCGGGGTCTCCCGGGCGCGGATGATGGCCGTGTTGGATGATGCCATGAGGACGGGGCAATCGCATCAGAAGAGTCGCCAGAGCAATCAGATCGACCTTTTTGGTTTATTGGGCAGGGATGTAGAATCTGCAGATCGCCCCCCAGATTCCGGATTCGCCTCTCCGGCCTCTGGAAGCGCTGGAAACGGGGGATACCACGATGCCTACCCCGAGGTTGAAGAGTGGTCGGCGCAGCAGTTGCTCGCCTATGAAAAGGAATCTTTAGGCTTTTACATTACCGGTCACCCGCTCGACAAATATGAAGGCCGCCTGGCAAGGCTCACGACCGGTTCGATAGCGGACTTGCGGGAAAAACCCGCCAGCAGCGAGGTCAAGGCTGGCGGCGTGGTGACGGCATTGCGCCTCAGGAACACCAAGAAGGGCGAGCGCTACGCGAGCTTTCAGCTCGAGGACAGAACGGGATTTGTTGAAGTGATCGTTTGGCCGGACACCTATCGTCGCTGCATGGAGACGCTGATCTTGGATGACCCCATTCTGGTGTCGGGACGGCTGGAGGTGGGAGAGGAGAGGGTGCAGATTATCGCCAACGATGTGGCGCCGCTGGAGCAGGCATCGCGCCAGTTGCCTTCATCGGCCGTCACGGAGCAGAGAAAAAAGGCAAACGGCGAGCAGATTCATTTCTATCTCCGCAGCGCGGAGGTTACATCAGAGGAGCTGGGACAACTCCACGATGCGCTGCGCAGATACCCCGGCGCCTGCGCAGTTTTTCTTCACCTCACGAAGGCCGATCAAAGCGAAACCGTCATCGAACTGCCGAACAACCTTCGGGTCGCCTCCAATCCGGAGCTGCTCCAGATGGTAGAGCAGCTCTTCGGCAGTCGCGTCACCGTTTCCCCGTTGCAGTCTTGAAGCGAACTCATCCCACGCAGCGCAGATTTCGCGAACGGGTCCTCCTGGTAGGGGCGGAGCTGCCTTCACTCATCTCCAGGAGGCCGGTGGATGACAATTTAGATGAACTGGAGAAGCTTGCCCAAAGCGCCGGCGCTGAGGTAGTCGGGAGATTTGCCCAGCGCCTAAAGAGGATAAGTCCCGCGACGTTGATAGGAAAGGGGAAGGTGGAAGAAATCCTGACCTATCTCAAGGAGGTCACGCCGGACCTGGTTATCTTCGACGAGGATCTGAGCCCGGCGCAGCAGCGCAATCTCGAATCCGCTTTTCAGCTCCGCGTGATCGACCGCAGCCAGTTGATCCTCGACATTTTTGCTCAGAGGGCGCGAAGCAACGAAGGGAAGCTTCAGGTCGAGCTTGCCCAGCTCGAATACCTGCGTCCGCGCCTGACTCGCCAGTGGACCCATCTCTCCCGGCTCGGCGGAGGCATCGGCACCCGCGGACCTGGCGAGACCCAGCTCGAGGTTGACCGCCGTAGGGTGAGGGAGCGGATCGCTACGCTGAAGCGCCGCCTCGCCACGGTGGAAAGGACCCGCTTCATCCAGCGCCGGGAGCGGCTCGAGGTCCCCTACGCCACCGTGGCGCTGGTCGGATACACGAATTCCGGAAAGTCAACACTGATGAATGCCCTGACGCGCGCTGGCGTTGTAGTGGAGGACCAGCTGTTCGCCACCTTGGATCCCACGATCCGTTGCCTGCGCCTTCCAGGCGGAGACCAAGTGATGGTGGCGGACACCGTGGGCTTTATCAACAAGATTCCCCATTCGCTCATTGAGGCTTTTAAGAGCACGCTGGAAGAGGTCAGGTGCGCCGATCTCCTGCTCCACCTCGTGGATGTGACTCATCCCCTCTGCGAGGAACAGGTGGAAGTGGTGGAGGCCGTCCTCAGAGACATCGGCGCAGGCGATACGCCCTATCTCATGGCGCCAAACAAAATCGATCTCCTCCCGGAAGGCCATTTCAAGCGTTTTGCCGGCGACGGGGCGCGAGAGGTCTGTCCGATTTCGGCGTTGAGTGGGGAGGGAATCGGTCAGCTCCTCGAAGCGATTGGCAAGATACTCGATCAGGGCAAAGAGCGGACCGCCTTTTGCTTTGCTCCTTCTCAGGGTTCGCTCCTCTCCCTGCTGCGCCGGCAGGGCCGGATCCTGGAAGAGACTTATGAAGAGGACAAGATTCATGTGACTGCGCTCCTCACTCCGAAGCTCGCCGGCCAGATGAGAAAGTGGTTGGCAGCGAATGGCCCTTGAAAGCCGTGATCCCCGGCTCCCATGCTAAACCTGCCTAATTTTCTTACGCTCATCCGCATCGTGGCCATCCCTTTTTTCCTGGTGCTGCTCTCTTCGCGTCTCTATTTGGATGCGCTCGCGGTCTTTATCGTCGGCGGTCTGACGGATGCGCTCGACGGCTTCGTGGCGCGCAGGACGAACCAGAAGACTTCTCTGGGAGCGCACCTTGATCCGGTGGCCGACAAGCTCCTGCTGATGAGCTCCTTCGTCATGCTCGCGGTGATCGACGGCATCCCGCAGTGGTTTGTGGTTTTGGTTGTGAGCCGCGATATCGTGATCCTGCTCGGCTACGCGGTGATCTACGTTCTGGTCGAAGAGCGGCTGGAAGTTCAACCCACGATCATCGGCAAGCTCAGCACGATGCTCCAGCTAGTTACAGTCGGGGTTATCTTGGTCATGCTTTCCGATCCGCAGCTTCTCGACCCGCGTCTGGATGATGCCTTGATCTATCTTACCTCCGCTGCCACGGTGATCTCCGGCCTCCAATACCTCTATCGAGGCCTGCTCTGGCTCCAGAATCGGGTCTCATCAAGTTGACAGCCACGGGAAAAATTGGTAGGAAAATCAGACGGTTGCATCGCAAGGAAAATTGCGTAAAAGGATGAAGGATAAGGGCTGAAGGATGAAGTAAAATTTCATCCCTGCGCTTTCCTCCTTCATCCTTTAATGTTTGAAGGCACGTAGCTCAGTGGGAGAGCGCTTCCTTGACACGGAAGAGGTCGGCGGTTCAATCCCGCCCGTGCCTACCATTTCAATCAAAGGTTAAAGGGTTGCAGGGTTAAAGGGTTTAAGGGTTAAAAGATGGAAGCGGTTCGGATCACATTGCCTGACGGAAAAACGGTGGAGGTTCAGCGCGGCCTGAAGATTCAGGACGTCGCATCCTCTTTGGGAGTCAACAGCGATGTGGTCGCGGCAAAAGTGGATGGAGTGCCGGTCGATCTGGACCGGGTTCTGAGCCGGGACTGCGCCCTGGATTGGATTCCTCTTGACAGTCCGGACGGCGTTGAGATCCTGCGCCATTCCACCGCTCACCTGATGGCTCAGGCGGTCCAGAGTCTCTTTCCCGGCACGCAGGTGACGATCGGCCCGACGATCGAGCACGGTTTCTATTACGACTTTAAGAGGGACCAGCCCTTCACCTCGGAGGACCTCGAGAGGATCGAGGCGAAGATGCGCGAGCTTGCGGCCGAGAATCTGAAAGTGACCAGGGAGGAATGGTCGCGGGAGGCTGCACAGGCCATGTTTCGTCTGATGGGCGAGGAATACAAGGTCGAGATCCTAAGGGAAATTCCAGAGGAAACCGTCTCGCTTTATCGGCAGGGGGACTGGATCGATCTCTGCCGCGGGCCTCATGTCCCTTCAACGGGCATCATCCGCGCCTTCAAGCTTACCTCGGTTGCCGGCGCCTATTGGAGGGGCGATGAAAAAAATGAAATGCTGCAGCGCATCTACGGCACCTCTTTCCCCACAGAGGAGGCTCTGCGCGAATATCTGAAGCTCTTAGAGGAAGCCAAGAATAGAGACCATCGCCGTCTGGGGCGGGAGTTGGACCTCTTCAGCTTCCATCCGATCGCTCCGGCGAGTCCTTTTTTCCATCCCAAGGGGGCTTTGGTCTACAACGAGCTTATCTCTTACATGCGCCGCCTTTATCTCCGCTATGGCTATCAAGAGGTCATTACGCCGCAGATTTTCGACGTGGAGCTGTGGCACCGCTCCGGCCACTATGACCATTTTCGTGATAATATGTATTTTACCCGGATCGACGAGAGGGAATTCGGCGTCAAGCCGATGAACTGTCCGGGTCATACCTTCATCTATGCCTCGAAGAAGCGATCCTACCGAGATCTTCCCCTGCGCTACGCGGATTTCGGTCGCCTTCACCGCTATGAAAAATCGGGTGTTACTGCCGGGCTGACCCGAGTGCGTTCCTTCTCTCAGGACGATGCCCATATATTCTGCGCCCCTGAGCAGATCGAGACGGAGATGACGAATCTCCTAAAAATGCTCCGCGAGGTCTACCGCACCTTTCAATTTACCGAGATGCAAGTTAAGCTTTCGACCCGCCCGGAGCATTACATGGGGAGCGTTGAAGCTTGGGCCCACGCGGAAGCTTCTTTGGCTGAGTCGCTGAAGCGGGAAGGCGTCGACTATCAAGTCAATCCAGGGGACGGGGCCTTCTACGGTCCGAAGATCGACTTTGTGATCCTGGATGCCTTGCGGCGCGGGTGGCAGTTGGCCACCATCCAGCTCGACTTTTCGATGCCAGAGAGATTCGACCTCACTTATGTGGGGCCTGACGGGACCGAAAAAAGACCCGTCATGATTCACCGGGCCATCTTGGGCTCCATCGAACGCTTCCTGGGGATTCTGATCGAGCACTGCGGCGGCGCATTTCCATTATGGCTGGCGCCGGTTCAGATAAGGATCCTCACCGTGACCGACCAGCAAAAGGACTACGCCCAAGGAGTTTTTAGAGAGTTGACGGCGATGGGCTGGCGCGCGGAGTTGGACGACCGCAATGAAAAACTGGGCTATAAGATCCGCGAGGTTCAGCTGGAGAAGGTTCCTTACGCGGCGGTGATCGGAGACCGGGAGGTCAGGGATTCGACGATCGCGCCGCGACGACGGGGTGGGGAAAACCTGAAGCCTGCCTCTGTGAAAGATTTCATGGAAATGCTAAAAACAGAGGCTGCGCCCGAAGCGGGCAATGATCGCGCCGCGCAAAGCTGACGGCCGAGCGGTGATTCTTTAGAAAAAAGGAGGTGGCTTATAGCTAGTAGAGAGGCGAGAATTAACCACCAGATTCGTTCGCGCGAGGTCCGCGTGATAGCCGCGGACGGGAGTCAATTAGGCGTTATGCCGCTGCACGAGGCTCTCAAGATGGTAGAGAGCCAAGGGATCGATTTAGTCGAGGTCGCCCCTGAGGCCCAACCGCCGGTCTGTCGCATGATGGACTACGGCAAGTTCCGCTACCTCCAGAAAAAGAAGTCCCAGGGGGCGAAAAAAAAGCAGACCTTCGTCGCCATCAAGGAGGTCAAGATGGGATCGCGCACTGACCGCCACGACCTGGTTTATAAGGTCCGAAACATCCGGCGCTTTATCGAGAGGGGGCAAAGAGTCAAAGTCTCAGTCTTTTTCCGTGGCCGAGAAATCACTCACCCGGAGCTAGGCCGACAGATGCTGACCGGGGTTTTAGGCCAGGTGCAGGACATAGCCAGGGTCGACATCCAGCCGAGGCTGGAAGGGAGAAACATGGCCATGCTTCTGGTCCCGAAGCAATCATAGGAAAGGAGAAATCGTGCCAAAGATCAAGAGCAACAGGGGTGCGGTCAAGAGGTTTCGCGTGACCGGAAGCGGAAAGATCAAGAGGAACAAGGGCTTCAAGGGTCATCTGCTCTCCGGGAAGACAAAAAAACGCAAGCGCGGACTCAGGCAGGCCGGCCTGGTGTCTGCGAGCGAGGCAAAAAACATTCGCAAGTTGATACCGTATTTATAGTAATCAGCTATCAGCGGTCAGCCATCAGCTAAAGGCTCAAGAGTGTTTGCTGAATGCTGACGGCTGAAGGCTATCTTACCAGGAAGGAGCCAAGAAAGTGCCAAGAGCCAAGGGAGGGAGCAAAACCAGGCGGCGGAGGAAGAAAATTCTGAAGCTGGCCAAAGGGTATGTTGGAGGCCGGGGAAGGTTGTATCGCATGGCCCGCGAGACCGTCGAGCGCTCTCTGGCCTTCGCCTACAGGGATCGAAGGGTCAGGCGGCGGGAGTTCCGCGGTCTGTGGATCACCCGCATCAATGCAGCGGCGCGACTCAGCGGGCTTTCCTACAATCAATTGATCAAGGGGCTCAAGCAGGCCGGCGTGGAGTTGGACCGGAAGATCCTGGCGGATATCGCGGTCTCAGACATGCCTGCCTTCGGCCAAATAGCCCAGCTCGCCAAGGCCCACCTAGCGACGTAGTTTTTCGTCCGCACTTTTCAGCATGACCGAGCCTTTGGACAATCTCAGGTAGGAGGCTGCGGATCGGATCGGCCATTGCGTCTCTGACTCCGAGGTCGAGCAGCTCCGCGTCGAATACCTTGGGCGCAAGGGAAAGCTCACCGGGCTGTTGCGCGGCCTAAAAGACTTCCCGATCGAAGAGCGCCCCCGGCTCGGAGAGCAGCTCAATCAGCTCAGGCGCCTTCTCGAAGAACAGATAGAGGAGCGCCTTAAAGCGCTGAAGGCCGAAAAGAGGGAGAAGGCGCTCAACGAAGAGCGGGCCGACATCACTCTACCCGGGAGCCGCTGGGAGCGCGGGAGAATCCATCCGCTGACACTGGTGATGGATGAGATCATCGACGTATTTTTGGGCATGGGCTTTGAGATCGCCCGAGGCCCCGACATCGAAGACGATTACCATAACTTTGAGGCCCTCAACATGCCGCGGGATCATCCCGCGCGCGACATGCAGGACACCTTCTTCGTCGCGCGGGATCGCCTGCTCAGAACCCACACTTCTCCGGTTCAGATCCGCGTGATGGAGCGCCGCAAGCCGCCGCTCCAGATCATCGCTCCCGGCGCAGTCTACCGTCACGATGATGACGCGACCCACTCCCCGATGTTTCACCAAGTGGAAGGGTTCATGGTCGACCGTAGGATCGCCTTTACAGACTTAAAAGGCGTGCTGACTCATTTTCTGCGCCAGATCTTTCGCGAGGATACCGGCGTGCGCTTCCGGCCGAGTTTTTTCCCGTTCACGGAGCCGAGCGCCGAGATCGACATCCAATGCCTGCTCTGCAGCGGAAAAGGCTCCACCGCGGAGCAGGCCGCATGCCGGGTGTGCAAGGGTTCCGGGTGGCTGGAGATCCTCGGCGCCGGGATGATCGACCCGGAGGTCTTTCGCTTCGTCGGCTACGATCCCGAAAAAGTCTCCGGCTTCGCCTTCGGGATGGGCGTGGAGCGCATCGCGATGTTGAAGTTCGGGATCGAGGACATCCGCCTTTTCTTTCAAAACGACATGAGGTTTTCGCGACAGTTTCCGAGCTTCTGACTTAACCGATGAAGCTTACGCTCAATTGGCTGAAGGAATTCGTCGAAGTTAAGGATCCTCCGCAGAAGCTTGCCCAGGCGCTGACGATGGCGGGCCTCGAGGTGGAATCCCTCACACCGGTGCGCTCGGCGGAGGCCGGGGGCGAGGACTGGCTGATGGAGATAGCGGTCACGCCAAACCGCGGCGACTGCCTTGGAATTCTGGGGCTGGCCCGCGAAGTGGCAGCTCTGACAGGGGCGCGTCTTAAGGCGCTTTTCGCGCGCCCGCGCGCTGCGGACTCGAGCGCGGCGCGGCGGGTGAAGGTGGAGATCCGCAGCCCGCGCTGCTGCCGCCGTTATTCCGCCAGAGTGGTCGAGTCGGTGCAGGTAGGCGCTTCGCCCTCGTGGATGAGGTTTCGCCTGGAGGCGTGCGGCATCCGTTCGATCAACAACGTTGTCGACGTCACCAACTACGTCATGCTGGAGACCGGCCAGCCGCTCCATGCCTTCGATCTAGACCGGCTGGCCGCCAAACGGATCGTCGTCCGGCAGGCGAAGGAGATCAAGAGATTCGTGACTCTGGATGGGATCGAGCGGGAGCTCGCTGCGGAAGATCTGCTCATTTGCGACGGCGATGTTCCGGTCGCGTTGGCAGGGATCATGGGAGGACGCGACTCGGAGGTCCGCTCCGGTAGCCGAACGGTCCTGCTCGAAAGCGCCCATTTCGACCCGGTGACAATCCGCCGCACGGTGAAGCGCCTCGGGCTTCACAGCGAGGCCTCCCATCGCTTTGAGAGAGGGGTGGATCCTGAGGGGACGCTCTATGCGCTGGACCGGACTGTCTTCCATCTCAGCCAGGTTGCGGGTGTCCGGCCGGTGGGAGCGGTGATAGACCGTTACCCGCGCCAGGCGAAGCCGGCGACAATTTCGCTGCGGCGGCAGAGAGCGACGGAGATTGTTGGCATCGAGATCAAGCCTAAAGAGATCGAGAAGATCCTCAAATCACTGGGCTGCAGGATTCAGCGCCACGGGCAGGTCGGGCTCAAGGTCATTCCTCCTTCCTACCGCGGCGACCTTTCCCGCGAGGCGGATGTGATCGAGGAGGTGGCGCGCCTTCACGGCTATGAGAAAATCCCCTCTACGCTTCCACAATCGCGGCTTCGTAGCGGCAGGGGAGATGCCTGTCTGCGCTGGGAGCGCGGGATCCGATCTTATCTGGTTGGCGAGGGTCTTACGGAGATGATCAATCTCCCATTCGCTTCTATAGAGATGAACCGTCGCTTCTCCGGACTCTCGAACGATCATGGAAGGCCTGTCGCGGTTTTGAATCCGCTGGTGCAGGAGAGCGCGGAGATGCGGCTGAGCCTCGTTCCCGGACTGGTGGAGAATCTCAAGACTAATCTCGCCCACCGGATAAAAGGGTTCAGCGGCTTTGCGTTGAGCAAGGTTTTCTCCCTTGGCGCTGATGGCAACCCTCAAGAACGGCAGCATCTAGCTGCGCTTCTCTATGGCCAGAGAGAGCGCAGAGGGTTACGCGCGCACGAAGCGCCCTTCGCTTTTCTGGACGCTAAAGGGTTGGTCGAAGGAATCCTGGAGCAGATAGGCGCCGCAGGACGCGGGGTCTGGACCAACGCCGGCATACCTTCTTTTCTTCATCCACGACAGGCAGCCTGCCTGCAATTGGACGGCGCGCGCCTGGGTTACTTGGGCGAGATCCACCCGGATCTCAGCGAAGAGCTGTCTCTGCCGCGCTTTTTGATGTTCGAACTTGACTTTGAGGGTTTGGCTCAGTATGCTCCGCGTGAAATATCGGTTCGTTCCCTTCCAAGATTTCCATCTGTTGAGCGGGATCTGGCCGTAGTGGTCGATGAGGCGTTTCCAGCTCAGCAGATTATTAACTGGGTCAAAGATCTCGGCCACTCTCTCATTGAAGACGTGGAGGTATTCGATCAGTACCGCGGGGCTCCGATCCAGGAAGGCAAGAAGAGTCTGGCATATACGATTTCCTACAGAGCGGAGGACAGGACTTTGACGGACACAGAGGTGCACGCCCTACATCAGGATTTGGTCTCACGGATCAGTGAGCTCTTTGGCGCCCAGCTCAGAGGGTGAATGGACGCGGCCGTTGCCCGGTCCCGTTGATCTGACTAAAAAGGAGAGGTTGGAAGATGACGAAGGCTGAAATCATCGCACGCATCTATGAGAAAGTGGGATTCGCCAAGAAGGATGCCACGGACGTGGTGGAGGCCACTTTCGAGATTATCAAAGGGTGCTTGGAAAAGGGGGAGAAGGTCAAGGTTTCCGGATTCGGCAACTTCGTGGTCAACAGCAAGCGTCCCCGAAAGGGGAGGAATCCGCAGACCGGGGAAGAGATCATCATCGTCGGACGGAAAGTCCTCACCTTCAAGCCGAGCCAGATCCTAAAGAAGAGCCTCAACAGCGCCTCCTCGTAGGACCGCCTCTTCCATGCCTCCCCGTCTGCCCGACAAGCTCTATTTCAAGATCGGAGAGGTCGGCCGCATCGTCGGGGTCAAGCCCTACGTCCTGAGGTTTTGGGAGACCGAGTTCGATCTGCTGAAACCCGGCAAGGCGCCGTCGCGCCATCGGATGTACAAGAGGAAAGACGTGGAGCTTCTCTTGGAAATCAAGCGGCTCCTCTATGTCGAGGGCTTCACGATCGAAGGCGCGCGGAAGAAGCTCCGCGAAAACAAAAAAGAGGAGCGCCAGCAGCTCAAGCTCGCGCTGCCGGACGCAGCCTACAAGAACGCGCTCGCCAAGATCAAAAAAGATCTCCAATCCCTCCGCAAGCTGCTGTCGTAGATTCGCGGCCGATTCTTTCTCCACGACCGGCAAGTCCCGGTCGTAACCCAGCCATTTGATCTTTTCTCAAACAAGAAACACTTGACCGCCTTCCAAGTTTGGATTATAGGCTGTCGCTAACCTCCCGTATTTCTTACACGGGAGCTATCGATGGGGAATATCAAAGGAGTTCGTAGCCCGGCAGATGAATTAGGATCCGGACGGCCATGAGTTCAGGCCAATACTACATAAGTGATGGCTACATTTACGGGCCAAAAATGTCCGGCCAGTTCTACATTTCGGACGGATATATCTATGGCCCCAAGAATAGTGGCCAGTATTACATAAGCGACGGCTACATTTACGGTCCTCGCAAGAGCGGCATGTTCTACATTTCGGACGGCTACATTTACGGCCCCAATGAGGAACTGCCCTGGCTTGAGGATTAGCGCTAGTCGCAGCGTGCTGCCTAACAACGCGTTGGAGCGGACCGTGAAAAATCGTGGCTTTGTTAACCAGCGGTGGCCGGCCGCTCAACTAGGTCGTTAGCCCGCTCGGTGCCCATCGTGGCGGGCCTGCAATTCGAGCATCAAGCGTCAGGCGGAGAGTCAGTCGTGATAAACATTAGCCAAGTGATTACCTCTCTCGCAAGTCAAAGACCAGTATTTCACTCTGAAGCCGATTTTCAGCACGCTTTTGCTTGGGAAATACACAGGCAATTACCTGCCGCTTCTATTCGGTTGGAACTCCCTTTACAACCGCAAGGCAAATCTATTCATTTGGATATTTGGGCTACTCAGAAAGAATTGGCTTTAGCAGTTGAACTGAAATACAAAACTCGCGCGCTATCAGTTCGTATCGGTGATGAGCAATTTATGGGTCCGTGTGGTCCGTGGTCCGGGGTCAGGCCTGAGTTATTGACTTACGTTGTGAATCCGGGTAAGGCTCAGCGACATGGCTCGGAAGCCGAGAGTTGAATTTGAACGGGCCTTTTATCACGTCATCGTTCGCGGAAACCAGCGAAGAGATATCTTCCGAGATGATCGAGATCGGATCAATTATTTAGAGCGC
>JAHFAP010000197.1:0-2470 GCA_023250495.1 Deltaproteobacteria bacterium
GGCCGGCATCGGCGTGGAGAATATCGACGTCGAGGCCGCGAGCAAAAGAGGAATCGTGGTCATGAACACGCCCGGCGGCAACAACGTCACCACCGCCGAGCACACGATCTCGCTCATGCTCTCGCTGGCCCGCCACATCCCGCAGGCGGTCACGTCGCTCAAATCGGGAAAGTGGGATCGACAAAAGTTCGTGGGAGTGGAGGTTTGCAACAAAACCCTGGGAATCATCGGCCTCGGCAACGTCGGCCGCATCGTCGCGGAGAGGGCGCTCGGATTTAGAATGAAGGTGATCGCCCACGATCCCTTCGTTCAGCCGGAAAGCGCCGCGCGCATGGGGGTCGAGATAGCGAGCCTGGACGAGATTTACGCGCGCGCCGACTTCATCACCGTCCACGTGCCGCTCACCAGCGAGACGCGCGGCCTCATCAACCGTAAGAGCTTCGCCAAGATGAAGCGCGGCGTGCGCATCATCAACTGCGCCCGCGGCGGCATCGTGGACGAAAACGATTTAGCCGAGGCGCTGCGCCAGGGCAAGGTGGCAGGCGCCGCCCTCGACGTCTTCGTCGACGAGCCGCCTTCGCCCGACCATCCGCTGGTAAAAATGGAGCAGGTCGTGACCACGCCGCACCTCGGCGCGTCCACGGACGAAGCGCAGCTCAACGTCGCCATCGCGGTCGCCGAGCAGATGGTCGATTTTCTCACGCGCGGCGTGATTCGCTACGCGGTGAATATGCCTTCCGTGAGTCCGGAGCTGATGAGCTTGCTCCGGCCTTACCTCACGTTGGGAGAGAAGCTCGGCAGCCTCCAGGTGCAGATGCTCTCCAAGCTGCCCAAGGAGGTGCAGATCGAATACGCCGGCGAGGTCACGCAGTACGACGTGGCCCCTCTCACCCTGGCTGTGCTCAAGGGAATGCTGACGCCGGTGATGGAATCCAGCGTCAACTACGTCAACGCCCCGCTGGTGGCGCGCGAGCGAGGAATCAAAGTCATCGAGTCCAAGAGCAGCCGCGCCAGCGACTTCGCCAGCTCCATCAGCGTCAAAGTAAAGACCAAAGACAGAGAGCTCGAGGTCGAGGGCGCCATCTTCGGCAGCAACAATCCCAGGATCGTCAAGATCAACGGCTTCTACCTCGAGGCCGTCCCCGAAGGCTACATCCTGATCCTTCATAACCGCGACGTTCCCGGCGTGGTCGGGGCCGTGGGCACTCTCTTGGGCCAGAAGGGGATCAACATCGCAGGGATGGAATTGGGCCGGGAGAAGGTGGGCGGGATGGCGATCTCTTGCATTCACGTCGACGACGCCGTGCCTAAGGACACGCTCGATGCGCTGCGCAGCCTGCCAAGCATCGTCACGGCGGTACTGGTGAAACTCTGATGGAGCTAAGAAGCGATCAGCAATCAGCTTTCAGCTTCTGTGTTTTAGCTGACGGCTGAGAGCTGAACGCTGAGAGCTATTTAAAATGGCTAACGTCGCTGTCATCGGGGCTCAGTGGGGAGACGAGGGCAAAGGCAAGATCGTCGACCTCTTCAGCCGGGACGCGGACGTCGTCGTCCGTTTTCAGGGCGGCAACAACGCCGGCCACACGCTCGTCGTCAACGGCGAAAAAACGGTCCTGCACCTGATCCCATCCGGCGCTCTTCACCCGAGCAAGCTCTGCGTGATCGGCAACGGCGTCGTGGTCGATCCGGAGGTGCTGCTCGAGGAGATCAGCGGGCTCAGAGCAAGAGGCTACTTGCTGCAGGACTCGCTGCTCAGGATCAGCGACGAGGCCCACCTGATCATGCCCTACCACAAGTCCATCGATCAGGCCCGGGAGAGACTCAGGGGCAAGGGAAAAATCGGCACTACCGGTCGCGGCATCGGCCCGGCCTACGAAGACAAGGTCGCCCGAACCGGCATCCGTTTTGTCGATCTTCTCGACGGGACGACGTTCCGCGACAAGCTGCGCCGCAACATCGAGGAGAAGAACATCTACCTCAAGGCGATCCTGAAAGAGAAAACCCTGAACTTCGCGGAGATCTACGAAACCTATTGCGGCTACCGCGAGGAGCTGGAAAAGTACGTCACCAACACGGGAGTGCTGCTCGACCGCGAGATCAAATCCGGGAAGAAAGTTCTCTTCGAAGGCGCTCAAGGGACGCTCCTCGATGTGGACCACGGGACCTATCCCTATGTCACTTCATCGAACACGGTGATCGGCGGGGTCTCTACCGGCGCCGGCATCGGCCCGCGCAGCATCCATCAGGTCATCGGCATCTCCAAGGCCTACACGACCCGCGTCGGCAGCGGCCCTTTCCCCACGGAGCTCAAAGGACCCGAGGGAGAGCGGCTCAAGCAGGAAGGCGATGAATTCGGCTCTACCACCGGCAGGCCGCGCCGCTGCGGCTGGTTCGACGCCGTGGGCGTGCGCCACGCCGTCAGGATCAACGGCATGACCGGCATCGCTCTCACAAAGCTCGACGTCCTCAC
>JAHFAP010000197.1:2570-6180 GCA_023250495.1 Deltaproteobacteria bacterium
AGCCGCGGCGGGTCGGGCTCGACATCTTTCCGCACGGGAATCCTTTGGAACCCCCGGAGCATCTCCTGTCCCTCCTTGGACAGAATAAAATCCGCGAACAGTCTGGCGGCGTTGGGATGGGGAGCCTTGGCCGCGAGCATCACCGGATTGACCTGAACCACTGCCGGCTCGAGCGCGACCCAGTCTATAGGCGCACCTCTTTGGGTCATCCGCTCAATCGTCTGGTTGTAGGCGATGATGAGCGGGTATTCGCCGGCAACAGCGAGTTGGACCCGCTCCGTGTTGCCCCTCTTGGGGACGGGATCTTGGGCGGCCAGTTTTCTAAAATAGGCGACGGCCTTCTCTCTCCCCCAGGCTCCGATAAGGCCCTGAAGCATCCCATAGGCCTCGTTGTCGACCGATATCTGTCCTCCCTTCCATTTCGGATCCAGCAAAGCTTCGTACGTTCTCGGAATCTGATCTTTCTTCACCATGTTCGTATTCCAGCCAAGAACATAGGTGTTGACGTAGTAGGCTGTCCAAAAACCTTTTGCGTCCGCGAGGTCTTTGTCGATCATCTGGGTTTCCGCCGAGCGATAAGCAGCCACCAGCCCTTTCTCCTTGAGCGGAATGACCATCTCCCCTCTGCCAACGACCGCGTCCCAGGCGTAGAGGCCGCCGCGGGCCTCGGTAAGGATTTTGTTGAGTATGGGGCCGCCGCCCGTGCGAAAAAGTGTCGGCTTAATGAAAGAGTATTTTTTCTGGAAACGGTCAACCACCTGCTGGCTCTGGTCGAGCGTCGTGGTCGTATACCAGACCATCTCCCCTTCTTTTCTCGCTCCTTCGATCACTTTCGCATTCGGACTTTCCTGCGCCCACACAGCGACGGCGTTGAGGCATAGAGCAGCCGCCGTAGCACAGAGAGCCATCAACAGTCTGAGACATTTCATCTTGGTCGCCTCCTGGCGCTTCTACGAGCTCGGAGATCGGTTTTCCGGCCCGGCCTCATTTTACAGATTTTTCTTCTCTGATCCACTCCTCTTTTCGTGGGTCCGGTTCAGCGGCCATTTTCGACCGCCTGACCGTGATTGCCTCCACCAGTCCCAAGGAGTTTCTCTCCTGCACCTTGTGCCCCAGCCGCTCCAGAGACTTCCTGGTATTGGGCGGAATCTTGCTCTCGACCACGACTTCGTCGGGCATCCACTGATGATGGATGCGCGGAGACTCCACCGCCTTCTTGAGCGGCATACGAAAATCGAGAACATTGAGAACGGTCTGCAGCGTGGCGCTGATGATCCGCGGCCCGCCCGAGCCGCCGACGACCACTGCGGGACGGTCGCCTTCCAATATGACCGTCGGTGTCATACTGCTGAGCGGCCTCTTTTTCGGCTGCAGCGAGTTGGCGTCCGTGCCGATCAGGCCGAAGACATTGGGCGTACCCGGATGGATGGCGAAATCGTCCATCTCATTATTCAAGACAATCCCCGTCTCCGGAACCAGCACTTTGGAGCCAAACTGGGTGTTGATCGTCAAGCTGCACGAAACAGCGTTGCCGGACATGTCGACAACGCCGAAATGGGTGGTTCCCCCTTTCTCAGCTTGAAAGGACGCAAGACCATAGTATTTCGGCGGATAGGTTTTTGCGGAGGAGATCCGGCCGCGGATCCAGGAGGCGTATTCTTTAGAGATGAGCTTCTCTGTAGGAATCTGCGCGAAATCGGGATCGCCGAGATACTGGGCGCGGTCGGCGAAGGCGTGCTTCAGGGCTTCGGCAACCAGGTGGAGGTAGGTAGCGGAATTTTGCGGAAGCGAGCCGATCTTATAGCCCTCCAAGATGTTGAGCATCTGGATCAGCGCGATCCCGCCGGAGCTCGGCGGCGGCATGGTGATGACCATCCACTTGCGATAACGGCCGATGATCGGCTCGCGCCACACTGGCTTGTAGCCTTTGAGATCATCGAGCGTCAGAACCCCGCCTTCTTTTTTCAGCCGCTCCACGATGGCCTGGGCGATCCATCCCTGGTAGAAAACCGGCGGCCCCTGTTCCGCAACCGCCTTCAAGCTCTCGCCTAGCTCCCGCTGCCGGAGCAATTCCCCCTCGCCAGGGACTTCATCTTTCACCAGCATGACGCGCGCAAGGTCGGAAAATTTCCGAATGTTCGGGAGCTGCCGCTCGACCGCGTAGCGCAGGCGGGTCTGGAGCGGAAACCCGTTCACGGCGTAGCGGATCGCCGGCGCCATCACGGTCGCCAAGGGCAAGGTGCCGAAGCGCTTGAGCGCCTCTGCGAGCCCCGCAACCTCGCCGGGCACGGCGACCGCAAGCGGCCCGGTCAGGCTTAAGCTCTGCACAGGTTTCCCATCTTTAAGATATTGCTCCCTGCGCGCGGCCGCGGGCGCCGTCTCGCGGAAATCCAAAGCATGAGCCTTCTTTTCCTTCGCCTGATAGATCACCATGAAGCCGCCTCCACCCAGACCGGAAGCGGACTGGTCAACCACCCCCAGAGCGAAGGCCGTCGCCACCGCCGCATCCACCGCGTTCCCTCCCGCCTTGAGAATCTCCATCCCGGCCTTGGTCGCCAGCTCGTTGTCCGAGACGACGCTGCCGCCCTGCTGAGCGGAAGAGAAAGATGGCCATGCAACGACGAGAAAGAAAAGGAGAGTAAAAATTAGCGGCCAGATTTTGCGTTGGAGCGGCATGGAGAAAAATCTTCTCCTCTGTTTAAAACTTTGTCTGCGGATTTGCAACCGACTCACACCCGCTCCATGCCGGTACGTTCGATGCATACCGTCCGGAAGGTCAACCCTCCCCCAAGTAACCGTAAGAGTGAGTCGCCCTGAGCGCAGTCGAAGGGTCTCGATCCATCATTGAGATTCTTCGCTTTGCTCAGAATGACCCGGGGGATTTCAACGTCCCTTTTAAAACTTTGACCCCAATGATCCTTATGTTATTCTCGGTCTAAGCATTTATGGAAGTGATCCTCGGTCCGTTCCATCCTTACCTCGAAGAAGCATTGGTCGAAGAGATTCTCCGTTACAAGAACGAAGGGCCTCTCTCTCCTCTTCTGATTCTCGTCCCCTCTGACTCTCTCAGGCGCCGGCTTAAGGTTCTTTTAGCTCGGGAGCGCGGCCTCAACCTATTGAATCTTCATATCCTGACTTTTTATCAACTCTCTCGTCGCCTTTTGGAAGAACGGCATGGCGCCCAAGCTCAACCTCTTCAGGACAACTCTGTTCTCGAGGAGATATTGCGCCAGATCATCCGCATGGGACTTCCGGGCGCCGCGCCCTTCGCCGGCCTGGAGGAAAAAGTAGGGGGCTGCGCCGCCCTTTGGCAAACTCTTAGAGATCTCAAAGACGGCATGGTCAACCCCGCCACGGCGCTCGAAGCGACGAGAGGCGCTCTTTTCGGAGAGGAGACCAGGGAAGGGGTGGAGAGACTTTTCACTCTTTTTCAAACTTTTCTCTCTTGCTGTGAAAAGTGGGCCTTGCGGGACTATGCGGATTTGGATCTCATGGCCCTGGAGCAGATCGCCTCGTCGGCATACCTGGGACAGTTCAGCCGCATCTTCTACTATGGCTTCTACGATCTCACGCAGGTGCAGCTTGATCTTTTCCAGGCTGTGGCGCGCCA
>JAHFAP010000198.1 GCA_023250495.1 Deltaproteobacteria bacterium
GGCTCGGCTTTGAGGAGTTCCTCCCCGCTCATCCCGATTTCTCTTCCCTGACGCACCACCAGGTCCACGTGGCCTACGGCGGAGTGCTCGTCTTCCACCAACTCTTCGTATTCATGCGCGAGAATCCGCTGCTTCACGTCGAACTCCGGACAGTTGGCGCAACCTGGGGCCAGTAGTTCCGCCTCTGGCGGACGTAGATCCCGAGCTGCGCGAGGTACAGCCTGGCCCGCTCCGGCGTCACCTTCGTCGAATAGAACTGCGCCATCTCAGGAGAGAGAAAAAGCTCTCTCACCAGCGCGCCCAGTTTCTCCCTCCATTGTTCCGCCTTCATGAACGAACCTCCTTCTCGAAAAGCTTTGCGTTCAGCCTCAAATAAAACCTGAGCCGTCACGAGAACGATTTCAAGTCGGTTTCTTAGCGTCTTCCTGTAATGGCTGACGGGCTGCAAGAGGAAGCGATCCATCTTCAAGCGATAGTCCTCGCCGAGAGGCACCAGGGATATCAGACAATTCTTCAAGACAAACTTTGAGGACTTCTCCAACCGTGACGCCCCCGGCTTGATGAACGATTCTCCCGAGACTTGGAGGAGGGCCCCAGTGGCGATATTCGCCCATTTGGAAAATGATGACTGGCCGCACTCCCACCGCGCAAGCCAAATGCATCGGACCGCCAGCGCTAGTGACAAACAAATCGCAGCGCGACACCATGGCGGCAAAAATCCGCGGCGAAGGCTCGTAGAACACAGGAACGTCACGCTCCAAACTCCTCCTGAAAAAACCGAGGAGATTTTTCTCTTCCGGACCGACAAAGACAGCGATCCTTGCCCCCTGCGCCTGAAGGGCTGCAACGAGTTGTAAGAAACACTGCGCGGGCCATCTTCTGCCAAGTCTTATCCTGCCGCCGACAAAGACCCCAACAATCGGACCATCGCCTTGCCTGACCGCTGCCTCTATGCTCCTTCTCCCCTCCGATTTTTCTTCAGGAGATAAAGCCAACGAGGGGAAGACCTCGTGGGATTGCAAGCCCAAAGCGGCAACAAGAGCCGGCAGGGTTCGGTATTTGTTTCTGTCGGGCAGCCTGGGCAGCCGAATATTGAGCCAACGGTCCCTCCTTCCCCGAAGCCCGACGCGAAGGCGAGCCCCGGAAAATCCCACGATGAACGATCCCATCGCTGTCTTGGAACAGCTCACATCAACCGCCAGGTCATAGCCAACGGATCGGAGCTGCTTAATGAGGCAAAGATAGGCCCACGAGGCGTCCGGGAAGCGGCGAGTGATCTGATAGTGGTGGTCAATGGGCAGGTTCTGAAAAAGTATCTTGGCTACGGACGGTCCGACAAAGTCGATCCTTGCGTGGGGAAAATTTCTCCGGAACAGGGATATGGCCGGGGTCGCGAGGATGGAATCACCCAGACGGAAAGTCGCGCGCACCAGCAAGATTTTCCCGATCGGCTCTTGATGAAGATCCACCTGCGCATCCGCCGATCTCACCGTAACTAAACTCAAGACCCACATGGCGAGTCTGTTGATCTTTTTGTTCAGCCGATAATGAAAAGGAAGTTTCATCTCCAACCTTCATTTACCGCCGTCGGCTTGATCTGCCTACATCGTTCCCCAGTGGGCAAGTAGAATGGCCGCAATCGAGGCCGGCGCGAAACTATGGACCATGAGCGCACTATAGATTTTGAGGAAAATTGTGTCAAATCCCTCGGGGTTGCCTTGACCGCTGCAATGCCGTAGATTTTCCCTGTGAAGCGAATGCGCCTCCCCTTCTTTTGGCTTTTGCTCCTATCCATTTTCCTTTCTGACGCGGAGCTTCATGCGCAGCCAGCCGCCAGAAAGGTCAGGATGGGCATCCAATCGACGAACATCGGTTTTCTGCCTTTCCACGTGGCCTATCACAAGGGTTTCTACCGGGAACAGGGGATCGACCTGGAGACGATCTTCATGTCCACCCCGGCCGTCAACACCGCCTTCCTGCGCGGCGATCTCGACTACAGCGCGGCCGTCAACGGCATCATTCAGACCACCGTGCGCGGCGCGGCGCTCAAAGTCCTGGCGTGCGTGGTGGAGCGTCCGCTTCAGTCTTTCATCGCTAGAAAGGAGATCCGGGAGCCGCGCGATCTCAAAGGAAAAAAAATCGCCGGCAGCACTGCGGGCGGGACCGCGACCGTGATGGCGGAGATGGCGCTCAAGCACTTCGGCCTGGAGCCGGGCCGCGATGTGACGGTGATCCCGCTGGGAGGAAACCGGCTGACCGCGCTGGAGTCCGGCGTGGTGGACGCCGCTCTCCTCGGCGTGCCGGAAAACATCATCGCTCTGGACAAGGGCTACAACGAGATTCTCTTCATGGGAGATGTCGTCAATTTTCCCCAGAACGGCTTCGGCGCGTCGGTCAAAAAGATCCAGGAGAGCCCGGACGAGGTCTACGGCATGGTCCGGGCGACGCTGCGGGGATTGGTTTTCAGCCTGGATCCGCGCAACCGCGAAGAGGTGATCAACATCATCATGAAGCAGTGGAAGCTTGCGGACCGCAGGCTCGCAAGCGAGATGCTCCGGTACTTTGGCCGCGGCGTGACCCGGGATGCGTCAGTCAGCCCCGAGGGGATTCAGCTCATCATCGACCTGGCGCGGAAAGATGCGAAAATCTCCCAGCCATTCACTGTCGCCCAGGTCGTCGATTTCACCTTCCTCGAAAAGGCCCGACGCGACCTCAACCTGCCGAGGCAATAAAAATGGTATTTTCTCTGCTAAATTTGGATTAGAAAGGAAACCGAAGATGCCCAACAGACCTAAACCCGTAGAGGTTACTGTGGATCCAAAGACGACAGCGCTATTGGTCTTGGATCTGAACGCCAGATGTGAAAACCCGGAGGAGCGGTGCCACAAGCTGGTCGAGCCGGTGGCGAAATTCCTGGACCGCGCCCGGCAGGCGCGCGTCTTCATCGTCTATACGGCCGCCGACCGCTACAAGGGCACGCCTGAAGAGAGGATGCCGCACGCCTTCAAGCAGCAGAGCGATGAGCCGGTCCTTTTCCCGCCCGCCTTCGACAAGTTCTATAGCGGAGAGCTGCAGCCCTTGTTGCAGCAGAAAGGCATCAAGAGCGTGATCGTCTGCGGCGCTTCGAGCAACCAGGCGGTCATGTATACGGCCACCGCGGCTGCGAGACCGTTCGGATACGATGTCGTGATCCCTGTTGACGGGCTGATCGCGCGCGGCGAGTACGAGCACGAGTTCACCCTGCACCAGTTCACGATCCTGCCCGGAGGGGCCGCGCAGAAATTTAAGATCACCGAGTTCGACAAGATCCGGTTTGGCTAACAACCTGGCCTTTATCACGACAGCGACGCGAGCAGCTTGCCGTACCCTGAGATCTCTTGCCTGATGCGGAGGCGGTGAAGCGCGTACCAGATGTTGCACAGGCTGCTGCTCAGAGCCGGCTTTCCGGTCTCCTGCTCCAGCAGAGAGATGACGCCCGCCGTGGGCCAGCGGTTGCAGGGGAGAAAAATCCCGTCCGCCTCCGGAGCAGCGAAATAGACTTTTTTGGCGATCTTGTAAGCCGCGTGCTCGGGCTGATCGCCGAGCGCCGAATTCAGCTCGATGCCCAGCCCCTCGGCCCTCAGAACCTCAAAGCCGGAAGCGGTCAAAAAATCGGCCACCCGCTTCGTGAGCTGATCCGGATAGGGCGTGGCCACCACAACTTTTTTAATGCCCATGTGCTTCAGCGCCTCAACTTCGCAGGTCATGCCTGCCGCCACAGGTACCCCGACTTTGGCTTCCAGCCTGGCGGCGATCTCCCGGTCGCTGCCGTGACCCAGGCGGGTGAAGAGCGGCGAACCGCCGAGGATGATGAATTCAGCGCCGGTCTCGGCGAGATCGACCGTCGCCTCCTCGAGCCTTTCGAGCTGCCTTTCGAGATGATCGTCCACCAGTCTGCGGATCGTCCCGGTGGTGTTCAGTAATAGAAATCCATCTCCGAGAATTCGATAGAACTCGTAGACAAAGGTGTCGCCGCGCGACGGGGCAACATGGCCGATTTTCGCTCTCCAACCAATCATCTTCTCCTCCCAGGCGACCGGATTTATGAAACCACGTCTTCTTTATCGAGCCGGCTGAACGTGCGATTAGTTAATAGAGAAGGGCGCCAGCCGTCAAGAGGCTAATGCCTTTTGCCCTTTGCATTAACCGGGCTTTTACCGTAACACTCCTTTTAATTCTTCAATGATGGCCGGCAGCCTATGCGAAACCTTTGGACCTTCAGAACGCTTCGCTCCCTGAGACATCGCAATTTCCGCCTGCTCTTGGAGGGCGCCCTGATTTCGAGCTCGGGGGATTTTATGCAGAGCGTCGCTCAGAGCTGGCTTGTGTGGGAACTCACCCGTTCCCCCTTTCTTCTCGGTGTGGTCGGATTCTTCGACACATTCCCGCGGCTGCTGATCGGCGCCGTGGGCGGAGCGATCGCGGATCGCTTCGACCGCAGACGAGTGCTGATGATCACTCAAGCGTTGTCCATGGTTCAGGCGGTTATTTATTGGCTTGCCGTCTATTTCAAAGTCATTCTTTTCTGGCACATCGCCGTTTTGGCTTTCTTTTTGGGAGCCGTGAACACGGTCAATCAAACGGCGCGCCAGTCCCTGGTCAACAGCATGGTTCCCCATGAAGAGTTGCTCAATGCCATCGGCCTTCAATCCTCCGTTTTCAATCTCTCAAAAGTTTTGGGACCGTCCGCGGGGGGGATCATCATCGCGCTCATCGGTATTTCCGGCTGCTTCCTTGTCAACGCCTTAAGCTTTCCGGCCCTCATCTTCAATCTTTACCTTATGGAGCTGCCTCCTTGGGAAGCGCGAATCCGCAAGCAAGGGTTGTGGGAGGATATCAAAGAGGGGTACGCCTATTTGAGGAGCAATCGACTTATTTTTTACATTGTTTCTCTTTCCTATGTCCTCGCCATGGCCGGGGCGCCTTATAACCGTTTCATCCCCATGTTTGCGACGAACATCTTGCACGTTGGACCTACGGGATTTGGACTCCTGATGGCCGCCCCAGGGTTTGGCGCGACCGGGGCGGCTTTATTTCTCGCCTCCCTAGGAAATCTCCGGCCGGGAATCGCTTGGATCTGCTCCTGTGTGCTGGGGTTTGCGCTCTTCCTCTTCTTGTTCGCCTTTTCTCACTCTTTCATATTCTCCTTGGCGCTCCTGGGCTTGGTCGGCTTTTGCCAAATCGCGGCCCGGGCGTCGTCAAACACGGCCATTCAAGCCGAGACGCCGCCCAATTTGTTAGGGCGGGTGCTGAGTCTCTTTTTTATGGACAGAGGATTATGGTCCCTGGGAGGACTGTTGATAGGCAGCGCCGCCTCAGTGATCGGAATCGACTGGACGTT
Source organism: Deltaproteobacteria bacterium (assembly GCA_023250495.1). GTDB lineage: Bacteria > Desulfobacterota > Binatia > UBA9968 > UBA9968 > JAHFAP01. The sequence continues at coordinate 5,381 of JAHFAP010000198.1, forward strand.
TGCGGCATCCGCTTCGATCTGCGCCATCGCGGCCGGTGGTTTGCTCTTCGCTACGGGCAGACAACCTGCCAAAGCCACGCCATAGTCGCTGTCCTTGACAGCAAAGAAGAGGGCCAGGTAATATCCGCGCACGCTCAGGTTTTTAGAAAGGCATACCAAAAGGAACACAGTTTATAACAGCAGACAGGGGAGGCGCTCTATGAGCTCAATCGTTCAAACCGATCCATCTTTCTCTTTTTTTCTGCTGCGTTTGGGTCTTGCGGTCACATTCTTCGCCCATGGATCGCAGCAACTTCTCGCCTGGTTTGGCGGAAACGGACCCAAGCACACCCTCGGCAACTGGAAGGAAAGGTATAACATTCCGACGCCGATTGGCGCGGTCGGCATCTGCACCGAATTCTTCGGCAGCTTTGCGATGCTTCTAGGGTTTCTCACGCGGCCCTTCGCGCTGGGCCTGGCTATCTTCATGGCGGTCGCGATCTGGAAGGCTCACTGGAAAAACGGCTTCTTCCTGGCGCGCCGCGCGGGAGAAGGCAATGGCATCGAGTTTTGTCTGGCGCTCTTTCTCATGGCGCTGGCGCTTCTCTTCAGCGGCGGCGGCGCTATCTCCATCGATCTGTCGCTGAGTGACTAAATCACGCCCTTTTCTTTTAAGTCAGCGAGCGCTTTCTCGTCCCAGCCGAGCGGTTTGAAGAACTCGACGTTATGCTCGCCGAGCCCCGGCGGCGGAGCCGGATGCGCAATCTTGGTATCGCTGTAATCCACCGGGAATCGCACCGTGCGAATCG
>JAHFAP010000034.1 GCA_023250495.1 Deltaproteobacteria bacterium
TCTCTCTTGGGCTGCAGAGGTGGCGCAGCTTGATATTCCGAAAAGTCTAGCCCTGGCAGCGCTAGCCTTGGTCGCAGTCCTTCCAGAATACGCGGTGGATGTGTATTTTGCCTGGAGGGCCGGGAAAGACCCACAATACACAGCCTATGCGACAGCCAATATGACAGGGGCTAACCGGCTTTTGATCGGAGTGGGTTGGGCCACGGTGGTTTTTGCCTATTGGCTAAAAACCCGCAAGAAGTCTTTCAAACTAGAGCCGCCGCATAAGATCGAGATCTTCTACCTTACCCTAGCTACGATTTACTCTTTTCTGATCCCGTTTAAAAAACAGCTCGATCTCCTCGATGCCTTGGTATTGATCATGATCTTTGTATTCTACATTCGCGCCGCCACAAGGGCCGCGCATGTGGAGCCGGAACTGGAAGGACCCACGGAAATGATTGGCCGCTTGGGGAAACAACCGCGCCGCGGAGTGACAGTGGTTTTGTTTCTTCTCTCCGGCTACACGATCTTCATCTCGGCCAAACCCTTTGCGGAGGGTCTGCTGGCGACGGGTCGGACCTTCGGCATCGAGGAATTTATCCTAGTCCAGTGGTTGGCACCACTGGCCTCGGAATCCCCGGAATTTATTGTCGCCATCCTCTTCGCCTTAAGGGCCAATCCGGGGGCAAGCATCGGAACCCTGATCTCGTCCAAAGTCAATCAGTGGACGTTGCTGGTCGGAATGCTCCCCCTCGTGTATATGTTTTCGGCGGGCCAGATCACCCCAATGCACATGGACACGCGTCAGGTCGAAGAAATTCTGCTCACCTCCGCCCAGTCCCTCTTCGCAGTAGCCGTCCTGGCTAATCTCTCTTTCTCTCTAACAGAAGCGGCGATCCTCTTCCTGCTCTTTTCCACGCAGCTTTTGATTCCCGACCCAATCTTTAGATACTACTTTTCCTTCATCTATATCGTCTTCACCGTCGGACTTTTTCTATGGAGCAGAACGAGTCGCGAGTCTTTCTTCGCGCTGTTCCTGCCACACCCGAAAGGCCGCACCTAGGAAAATCCGGCTCAGTGTTTCTTCCCGATATCGACGAGGAAGGAGACCAGGCGGGCCGCCTTCCTTCCCCCTGATCGTTTCGTGACCAAGCCCTCCAGCTCGTCGAGTCGTGACGCCAGGCTCTGCTTCAGGCTCCTAAGCTCCACTTCCCTGGCGGCTAGCAGCAGATCTCTCTGTTTGATCTCGTCGAGCAGTTTTTCCAGCTCTCCATAGATCTTTTTTTCCAGCTCCTTTAGCTCTCTCTCTTTCGCGGACAGGAGGGCGTACTTGTCATCCATCTTTCTCTCCCACCCTTCCAGATCCACGGCACAGCCCTCCTCCAGGGCGATAAAGCTCGCCGGGCGAGTCTGCCCGCCGCTCATCTGGCCCGTCCGGCCTTGCGCCTTCGCGATTTGCGACGAGATCTTCGACTCCAGTGCGCGGGCGCGAGCCGTCTCCCTTCTGAGCTGCGACTCGACCTGTCCCAAGCGCGCCGCGACTTCTTCCAGCAGCGCCTCTAGTTTTTTAATCCGACCCTGAACGCTGCCGGAAATTTTCCCAGCCCTTTTCTTGCGCTCGCTCATGACGTCCTCCTTGCCCGCGGGAATTGGGCCCAAGCTCGGCCGCAGCTCTACGCCTCCGGCCAGAGGACCCTCACGCAAAAACGGGACGAGCATAGTCAAGGAGCCATTGGAATGCAAGGGGAGCTTCTCATTTTGGATTTTGGATTGCCGATTTTGGATTAAATCTAAAATCGAAAATCGGGGAAGTTTTCATTACCGGCGGAGCGGAAGGCCGCCGTTGACCGGCGCCACTCGCCACTCATCATCGGCGTTGTAGCTGAGGCGGACGACTCCGCCTGGATCCAGATGAAACGATCGGTACTGGTTGAGAGGGGTGCCGGTGATGCGACAGAGAACCGCCAGAATGGGAAAATTGTGACTCACGACGACTACCGTCTCTTCCGGACCATGGCGGCGCGCGATCCGACACACCCCGTCCCACACCCGTCTCTCGACGTCGATGAGCCTCTCGCCGCCGGGAATGAACGCCTCCGCGGGCCGATCCCTCCACTGGCGGATAAAATCCGGACGGCTGGCCTGAATTTCAGAGAACGTCAACCCCTCGAGCTCGCCGTGGTCAAGCTCGCGTAGGCTCCCCTCGATGACCACGGTCAGGTTATGGAGCTGACCGACAGCGCTGGCTGTCTGGACGGCCCGTTTTAGATTGCTCGAATAGACGGCGTCAATTCTCTCGCGGCTGAGGGAGGTCGCCGTCTTCTCAGCCTGCTTCAGCCCGACCTCGTTCAGTTCCAGGTCCGTCGCGCCCTGGCACCTCCCTGTCAAGTTCCAGTCGGTGGCCCCATGCCGCACTAAGAAAATTTCCATGATCGTCAGCGCGATGCCGCCACATCCCTTGCGATTGGATCTAGCTTAACTCTCCTCCAGAAATCTCGGCTCGATTTCGACGCGCGCTTTCGCCTTCAGATTCTCAATAAGCTTTTTCATCACTCCTTGCCTCTTTTCCGCAAGGGCCTGCTCCAGGAGGCGAGTCTTCTCTCTTTCGAACCGCTCCATGTCCGCCCCTTGGCTCGCCTTGAAGGCAAAAAGATAGATGCTGTTCTTCTGCGCATAAAGCCGATCGGCCACAGGCTGATGCGTAGAAATCGCGATTCCTCCGGGCCTGACTTCTTGCAGTGCCCCAACCTTGGGGATCTCCGCGTCGCCGCGCAAAAACCAGCCGGTCTCCGCGACCTGCAGCCCATTCGCCTTGGCAACCTTTTCGATGTCCTTCTCCTTCTTCAGTTGATCGAGCAGCGCCTGCGCCTTTTTGGTGGCCAGATCAAGCGCCCTGGTTTCCTTGAGCCTTCTCTCTATCTCAGCACGCACGCTTTCTAGAGGAGGGAGCGTTGGCTCCTCTCTCCGGCTGACCCTGAAGAGGTAATGGCCATTGGGCCCTTCGACGGCGGGACTGACTTCCTTGACGGCCAAGGAAAAAGCGGTCCGGCTAAATTCTTCCATCGGACCTATTTCCTGAAGGACTTCAGAACGCCCAAACAAGGGGGTCACTTTAACAGCCAGGCCTCTCTGCTTGGCGAGCGCGGCGAGGTCGGTCCCGGAAACTGCCTTCTCCCGGTCGGCATCGGCCGCCCTGCCGGCTTCGGTTTTTCCTCGCTCTGCGCTGATGGAGCGGATGATCTCCGGAGTAGCCTCTTTAAGCCCTGTACTTTTCTCCTCCTTCGCATCCTCTACTTTAAAGATGTGGTATCCCAACGGACTTTCAAGGACGCCGCTTACCTCTCCTTTTTTCAGGGCAAAGGCGGCTTGATCCAAGGACGGGGGCAACTGACCTGGACTGATCCATCCGACGTCTCCTCCCTGCGCCGCGCTCGGGTCCTCGGAATATTTTTTCGCCAGTTCGGCAAAATCCTTCCCGGCCCGAGACTCCTGCAGCGCCGCCTCGGCCTTCGATCGCGCGCTTGCCTTTTGCTTGGCATCCGCCCCGGACGGGACGCGCAACAGGATATGGCGCAGCCGGACCGCTCGCGACTGCTGAAACTTCGTCTCGCGGTGGAGCTTGTAAAAGTCCTCGATCTCCTTCTCGCTAACCTTAACTTTGGCGGAGAATTGGGGAAAGGGATAGAGGATATACTCCGCCTGGACCTTGAGCGGCTCCTTCAGTGAGTCCTTGTTGCCCTCGTAGTAGTTTTTGATCTCGTCCTCTATGACATTGGCCTGGGATACGAAATCGCTCGCAGAGAGGCGGATGAAATAGAAGGCGACCCTTTCCTGCGCGAAACTGTACTGCTCGCGCGCTTCATTTTCGGTGACGTGGACCGCGTCCTGGATCATGTCATAGAGCTTCTGGACCGCGAGCTGCTCCCTCCGCTCCTCCTCAAATTGCCCGGGACTAAGCCGGTTCGCGCGCAGGATTTGCAGGTAGCGGTTCTTGCTGAAGCGGCCGTCAACCTGAAATTCCGGCATGCGCCCGATCGCATCCATGAGCTCCTCGTCCGTCACCTCCAGGCCGAGCCTTCGCGTCTCCTGCAGCAGCAGGTGGCGCTGGATCAGCTCTTCCATGACGGTGCTTTTGAGTTTCAAATTTTTGATCGCCTCCTGCGTCAACGACCCCTTGAAGAGATTGCGATAAACGTCGATGAGCCTCTGATAGTAAATTCCAAACTCGCTCTGGCTGATGGTCTCGCCATTGATCTCGGCCACCTTCTCCGTCCCTGGCTCTCGAGCATACCGCCCTCCGTAGAACAGCACGAAAACGACGACGACGAGCCCAAGGAGAAACGTGACGACCCAGGACCTCTTCCGTTTGCGCAGAAAGTCAAGCATGAGAACGAAACCCTTTCACACAGTAGTGGCTGAATTGAAGCCCCTTCATGATAAGGAATGGCTCCTTCCATTGCAACCATCGACCTTCCTCCCGCACCGCTCTGGAACAATCTCCCGCGTCATCTTGCTTGAGAACAGCAAATTTGTTATTTTCAGGAGTCTAAGCCCATCTTCCGGGAACCAAAGGGAGCCTTTTCTGCATGCTGGATTCCTTGTTCAGCCTCTTCTCCAACGACCTAGCCATCGATTTGGGCACCGCGAACACCCTGATCTACGTCAAGAACGAAGGCATCGTCTGCAACGAGCCCTCGGTGGTGGCGGTGCAGCACCGAAATGAGCGCGGGGGCAAGAAGGTGCTCGCGGTCGGCGCCGAGGCAAAAAAGATGCTGGGCCGGACTCCGGGCAGCATCGTAGCAATTCGGCCTCTGAAGGATGGCGTGATCGCAGACTTCGAAATCACTGAGGCGATGCTGCGCTACTTCATCCGCAAGGTTCAGAACCGCCACAGTTTCGTCCGTCCGCGGATCATCATCGGCGTGCCCTTCGGCATCACCGAAGTGGAAAAGAGAGCGGTTCGGGAGTCGGCGCAAACGGCGGGGGCAAGGGAAGTTTATCTCATCGAGGAGCCCATGGCGGCAGCGATCGGCGCCGGGCTCCCGATCACCGAGCCGACCGGGAGCATGATCGTGGACATCGGAGGCGGGACCACCGAGGTGGCGGTCATTTCCCTTTCCGGAATTGTTTTTTCCCGCTCGATCCGTGTGGGCGGGGACAAGATGGACGAGGCGATCGCCCAGTTCATCAAGAGAAAATATAAGTTGCTGGTCGGAGAGAGGACGGCTGAGCTGATCAAAATCACCATCGGCTCAGCCTACCCTGGGGACGAGATCCAGACCATGGAGATCAAGGGACGGGATCTCGTCTCCGGCGTTCCCAAGACTGTGGGCATTACCGACAAGGAAATCCGCGATTCTCTGGTCGAGCCGCTCAATCAGATCGTCGAGGCGGTGCAGATCTCGCTCGAGCGCACGCCTCCGGAATTGGCTTCGGATATCGTGGACCGCGGGATCGTGCTGGCCGGCGGAGGCGCGCTGCTGCGCAACCTGGATCTGCTCCTGCGAGAAGAAACCGGCTTGCCGGTCGTCTTGGCCGATGATCCTCTGACGGCGGTCGTCATGGGCGCGGGCAAGGCGTTGGACGAGATTGCCTTGCTTAAGGAGGTAGCCACATCATCTTAGGCGCCCCTATGCCCGGTGATCCTTCGTTGAGCGGGGGTTGAGACCTCCATGATTTCTTTCTTTCGCCGCAATCAGGTACTGTTGAGCGCGTTCCTGTCCGTTTTGTTTTCTCTCTACATCATCGCTCCGGCTGCCAAAGGCCGTCTCAGAGCCGACCCCATCGGCCCGCTGCTGATGGCGCTGATGCGCCCGCTGCAGGCGGGCATCCGGGCAACGATCCTCGAGACCAAGAGGGTGTACGAGGGCTATGTGGCGCTGAGGAGCGTCAGCACAGAGAACGAAAAGCTCAAGGCGCGCATCGTGGAGCTGGAGGCGGAAACGAGTCGGCTTCTGGAAGTCGAGTCCACCGATCGGCGGCTGCGCGAGTTAATGGAATTTCGCTCCGGGTTGCCCCCGGGGTCTATAACGGCGTCGGTTATCGGAAACAGCGCCAGCACATGGTTCCACAGCTTCATCCTGGATAAGGGAAAGGCGGACGGCGTGGAAAAGGGCATGGCGGTGGTTTCTCCCCTGGGCGTGGTGGGCCAGGTGGTTTCGGTCACGTCCAAAAATGCCAAGGTCCTGCTGATCACGGATCCCCACAGTGGAGTGGACGCAATGGCGCAGAGAAGCCGCGCGCGGGGAATCGTGGCCGGCTCGCTGGAAAACGGTCCAATCATGAAATACGTCAAAAGAAGCGAAGATATCCAGGAGGGCGATAGACTAATTACCTCAGGACTGGATGGGATTTTTCCCAAGGGACTGCTGGTAGGGAGCGCGTCCACAGTCCGCAAGAAGAGTTTCGGCCTGTTTCAATACGTGGAAGTGGCCCTGGCGGTGGATCCATCGCGCACCGAGGAAGTTATGGTGGTCAACACGGGACCAGCGCAGGCGAAGGACTAGACTCGAGATGAAGTTATCTCTGCTGTTTCTTTCGGTCGGTTTTATCCTGGTCCTCTTGCAAACGACCCTGCTGCACCTTCTCCCGTTAGGACCTTTCGTTCCAGACCTCGCCCTGGTCCTCTGCGTCTATCTGGGACTCAACCATCCTACGGTAGGCGCCGTTGTGGGCATTTTCGTCCTGGGTTATTCTGTCGATGTGTTCTCCAGCCCGGTGCTCGGCCTCAATGCCTTTGCCATGTCACTGGTCTTTCTCACCGCTTACCTCAGCTCTCGCTGCATCTGGATCCACAACCCGCTGCTCAGCGCTCCTGTGGTATTCTTCGCTTCGTGGGTTAAAGGCGCGTCGCTGATGATGGTCTGGACGCTCTTTCTGACGATGGACGGCCTCGGGATCGGCGGCCTGAAATATGCCTTCTTCGATGCCATCCTGGCCGCGATCCTGGCGCCGGGAATGTTCGCCCTGCTCAAACGGGGCCAGAGTTACGTCGAAGAACTAAGGATGCCTCTGTAGGAGTTTCATGATTTCCTTGAGCTCTCAAAAGGAAGTTCCGCCGGAGTTTCGCCAGCGCACGCAACTGCTGGTCACAGCCGTTGCGATCGTCTTTCTCCTGCTCTTCGGCCGCCTCTTCTTTCTCCAGATCGTTGAGGGAGAGCGCTTCACCTACCTTTCCGAAAACAATCGCATCCGGCTCAAGAAGGTCCCCGGCACCAGGGGAATGGTTTTCGACCGCCGAGGCCAACTTCTGGTCGACAGCCGCCCCTCTTTCGATCTCCTCTTTGTTCCCGAAGATACATCGGATCCAGAGCAGACCCTGAGCCAGCTGGCCCGCTTTTTGGGACGGGAAGAAGGAGAGCTGCTCGATCTTCTCCAGGAGAATAAATCCCGGCCGCCCTTCCAAGAGATCGTGCTGGGAAGAGATCTCGACTGGCCCTCCGTGGTAGCGGTAGAGACGCATCAGCTCGAGCTGCCGGGCGTGACGCTCAGAACTCGCCCCAGGCGCAGCTACCTGGCTAACAGCATGGCCGCTCACCTGTTGGGCTACCTGGGAGAGATCGGCCCCAAACAGCTCAAGGCACAGAAGGCCAAAGGCTACAGCATAGGGGATGAGATCGGACAATTCGGCTTGGAGAGGCGCTGGGAGGAGTTTCTGCGCGGCCGCAGCGGCGGACAACAGGTGGAAGTCGACGCCCTGGGGCGGCGCGTGAGGGTCCTTCACGAGGTCGGAGATATTCCCGGGTATAATGTTCTCTTGACCCTCGACCGAGAGGTTCAGGAAACCGCCTATGAAGTCTTGCACAGAAAGGAAGGGGCGATCGTCGCCCTGGAGGTCGGAAGCGGGGCGGTGTTGGCGATGGTCAGCACTCCCGCCTTTGATCCCAACGTGTTTGCGCGCGGCGTGACGGCTGAGGAGTGGCGCGGTCTCGCGGGCGACCATCTGCACCCGTTAAACAACCGGGCCGTCCAGGGCCAATATCCTCCAGGCTCCACCTTCAAGATTGTCCTGACCATCGCCGCTCTGGAAGAAGGGGCGATCCAGCCGGAGACGCCGCTTCTTTGCCACGGCTCGATGCTGTTCGGCAATCGAGTCTTTCGCGACTGGAAACCGCAGGGGCATGGCGCAGTCGATCTGCACAAAGGGCTGGTTCAGTCCTGCGATGTCTACTTTTACCAGCTCGGCCAGCGACTGGGCGTTGACCGGATCGCCCGCTATGCGCGCGCCTTGGGGTTGGGAGAAAAGAGCGGCATCGAGTTGGATGACGAGAAGGCCGGCTTGATTCCGGACTCCGAGTGGAAGCAGAAGCGCTTTGGCCAGCCATGGTTTCCCGGCGAGACGCCCTCGATTTCTATTGGCCAAGGCTACGTGAGTGTCACACCGCTCCAGATGGCCAACCTGATGGCGACAGTAGCCAACGGAGGAACCCTTTACCGCCCGTGGTTCGTGCGCAAAATAGAATCCCTTGACGGCGCGGTGATCCGCGAGTATAGGCCGGAAAAGATCCGCTCCATCCCCCTGAAGCAAACCACTTTGGAACAACTACGCGGCGCCCTGTCTGACGTCGTAAATAGCGGCGAAGGAACAGGCGGAGCGGCAAAGTCTCAGATCGTCCAGATCGCGGGAAAGACCGGCACGGCGCAGGTCGCGGAGATGCGCGGCAAGGTGGTCAAGAGCGAGCAGCTCTCCTACCTCACGCGAGACCATGCCTGGTTCGTCGCCTACGCGCCCGCCGACAAGCCGGAGATCGCCGTCGCCGTACTGGTGGAGCACGGCGGCCACGGCGGCTCGGCCGCGGCTCCCTTGGCCAAGAAGGTCATCGAGAAGTATCTTTCCCTGCGCGGCGAGCCGGCGCCGTCGAGCGAGAGACTCGCCGGTGGGCATGGAGAAACGCGTGCTGATTGATCGCAGACTCGCCTCCCATTTCGATTGGACGCTGCTGGGCGTCGCCGTTGGACTCATCCTCTTGGGAATTCTCACCATCTACAGCGCGACCTACAGCATCACCGAGCACCGCGCCAGCGGTTTGGCCTCAAGACAATTTTACTGGTTCCTTATCGGCGTCGCGGCCATGCTGGGCGCCTCGATCTTCGACTATCACCGCGTCGATCGCTTCGCCTACCCTTTTTATGGCGCAGTCCTGCTGCTGCTCGCGCTCGTCCTCTCTATTGGATCGATGGGGGGAGGGTCGCAGCGCTGGCTGAACCTGGGCTTTTTCACCCTCCAACCCTCTGAACTCGCCAAGCTGGCCATTGTTCTGGCCCTAGCCAAGTTTCTCCAGTACGACGAGCCCGTAGGCGGCTATCGCCTGCGCGATCTCTGGGCACCCTTTCTGTTCGTGGCGCCGTTGGTGCTTCTGACGCTCGTACAGCCTGACCTCGGCACTGCGGTGACCCTCGTGCTGGTCTTTCTCAGCGTCGTCCTCATGGGAGGACTGCAAGTGCGTTCGCTTCTCGGTCTGGTCGCCGCGGGCCTGACCTTCCTGCCCATCGCCTGGCATTTCCTCAAACCCTACCAGCGCAACCGAATCTGGACTTTTCTGAATCCAGATCTCGACCCTCTGGGCGCAGGCTACCACGTCATCCAATCCAAGATCGCCATCGGCTCAGGCCGGCTGCTGGGAAAAGGTTATCTCAAAGGCACGCAGAACCGGCTCGACTTTCTCCCCGCGCAGCATACGGACTTCGCCTTTGCCGTTTTTGCCGAAGAGTGGGGCTTTATCGGCTGCCTGGTTCTGCTCGGGCTTTACCTTGCGTTGATGGTGATCGCGCTTCGGGTTGTGGCGCGCGCCAAAGATCGCTTGGGCGCGCTGCTGGCGTTTGGCGCGTTGAGCATCTTCTTCTGGCAGGTGGTGATCAATGTCGCTATGGTGACGGGCCTCATGCCCGTAGTGGGGATCCCGCTGCCGCTCCTCAGCTATGGCGGCTCATCGATGGTCTCGATGATGCTGGCTGTCGGTCTCTTGATCAACGTGAGCATGCGCCGCTTTACCTTCTAGAGTGAGCAGTGAGCCAGTGAGCAGAAAGATGTAGCCGGACCACCTAGATTCTGCTAACGCCCCCACTGCTCACTTCTCACTGCTCACTACGCAAGCACATTCTCGATGGCCTGAACGAGCCGCGCCCTGGGCACGGCGCCGACGATCTGCTCCTTGACCGTGCCGCCTTTGAGGATGAGCAGGTTCGGAATTCCGCGCACCCCGTAGCGCGAAGGAGTGAGGGGATTTTCATCCACATTGAGCTTGGCGACCTTGAGCCTTCCCTCATACTCCGAGGCCAGCTCTTCGATGACGGGCGCGATGAATTTGCACGGACCGCACCACGGCGCCCAAAAGTCTACCAGCACAGGTAGACTCGAGCGAATCACCTCCGCCTCAAAATTACTGTCTCCCACCTCTATGATCTTTGCCATGACGAATACCTCAGCTCTGAAGCTTTCAGCTTAAACGTTTCGAGTTCCTTCATAGCTGATGGCTGACCGCTGATAGCTAAAGGCTCGATAGAAACCTGAGCAAGGTTCGCACCCCAAAACCGGTGCCTCCCTTGGGACACGTGAGCAGCTCTTTTTCCGCGAAGGACGGACCCGCGATATCGAGATGGGCCCACGGTATCTCGCCCACAAACTCCTGCAGAATCAGGGCCGCGGTGATGGCGCCTCCGTACGAGCCGCCGATATTTTTCATATCCGCGACGCTGCTCTTGATCTCCTCGCGATATTCCTTGACCAGAGGGAGCTGCCAGAACTTCTCTCCTGCTTCCCGTCCAGAACGGATAAGAGCATCCACGAGCGGCTGATGGTTGCTGAAAATTCCAGCCACCTCCGTTCCCAGGGCAACCATGCAGGCGCCGGTGAGCGTTGCCAGGTTGATCATGTAGTCGGGTTTTTGTTTGGCCGCCAGCGCCAAACCATCGGCCAAGATCAACCTCCCCTCGGCGTCGGTGTTTAGGACTTCTATGGTCTTGCCATTCAGGTAGCGGATGACATCTCCAGGTTTTTGCGCGCTCCCGCTGGGCAGGTTGTCGGTAGTCGGAATATAGCCGGTGACCTCGATCTGAGGTCGAAGCTCAGGCAATCTGCTCATGGCGCCGATGATCGCCGCGCCGCCGGCCATATCCAGCTTCATCGTCTCCATCGACTTCGCGGGCTTTAAGGACAGACCTCCCGAGTCGAAGGTAATTCCCTTGCCTATGAGAGCGACCTTCTTTTTCGTCCTTCCCGCGGGCTTGTAGCGAATGACGATAAAGCGCGGCTCCTCCGTGCTCCCCCGGTTGACCGCGAGAAGGCCGGCCAGGTTCATCGCCTGAATCTTTTTCTTTCCCCACGCCTCGACGCTCAGTCCCCGGCCACGGCAGTGGCGCTGAGCCTGTTCTCCCAGATAGCGCGCCGTGGCGACCGAAGGTGGCTCATTCACGAGATCGCGCGCGAGAGAAACGCCGGGAGCGATATCCAGGGCCAGCTTCACTGCGCGCGCCATCCCCTCGCTCCTCTTGAGACCGGGGCGGCAGAGGGTCAGCGATCGAATCGCGGCCGAGGGTTTGCGCTCCGAGCGATACTTGTTGAACTGGTAGGAGGCGAGCAAAATGCCTTCGACGATCGCCCCGGCTGCGAGCTCGGACTCCTTTTCAGGGGAAAAGAAAAAGGCGATCTCTTCCGCCCCGAGTCCCGCTGCCTCCTTCCGCGCCCGCGCCCCGGCTTTTCTCCAGGAGTCGGCATTGATCTCCTCCGCTTTGCCCAGTCCGATCAGCAACAGATTCGCCGCCCGCATCCTCCCTGCGGTACTGTAGAGCAGCGAGCTTCCCTCAGCGCCCGTGAACTGGCTTTTCCTGATCCGCTCCGCGAGTCCTCCTCGAAGCAGGCGATCCAGCCGCCGGAGCACCGGCTCGTCGATCCGCTTCTCCATGACCGGAAGCGCCAGGAGTCCGGTCTTCAGCCTCTCAGGATGTTGATCTTGAAACTTTACTTCCATCCGTGCTCCTTCTAGCCCTGCGGGCGGATCAAGTTCATGAATTCGTTGCGCGTCTCCTGCCGGGTCCTGAAGGCTCCGAGGAGCGTGCTGGTAATGATCAGCGAGTTCTGCTTCTCCACCCCGCGCATCCTCATGCAGAGATGTTCCGCCTCGATCACCACCCCCACCCCTAGCGGACTGAGCTTTTCCATGATCGTGGCGGCAATCTGGCTCGTCAGCCGCTCCTGCACCTGCAGCCGACGGGCGTACACATCGACCAGCCGGGCGAGTTTCGAGACGCCGATAATCTTGTGGTGCGGGAGGTAGGCCACGTGCGCTTTGCCGAAGAACGGCAGCAGGTGATGCTCGCAGAGGGAAAAGAAGTCAATGTTCTTCTGGACGATCATCTCTTCGTAGTCCTCGGTGAATACGGCGCCGTTGATCACCTGATCCGGATCCATCCGGTATCCCCGAGTCAGAAAGGCGAACGCCTCCCTGACCCGCGCCGGGGTCTTCCGCAGCCCCTCGCGGTCCGGGTCTTCGCCGATAGATTTCAGGATCGAGTGGATATGTTCTTCCATTTGCTTCTCTGACGAAGACATTGATAGACCCTCTCTTAGGATTTTTGTTGCTGACCTAGTGAATTTTTAAAACTACCATTTACCTATGGGCAGGTCAAACCAGGAACTAAGAGCGAAGCGGTTTTAGAGCCTTTGGATCAGCCAGGAGGGAGTCCAACGAATAGCGTAGGAGTTCAGAAGCGTCATGTAGTCCGTAACCAGGAGAATTCCCACAACAACCAAGAGGATACCAGCACCCATATGGACTGCATGAATATAGCGCCGAAAGCTGGTAAAGAACACAAAAAAGGAGTTTAACGCCACTGCGCTGAGGAAAAAGGGAAAGGCCAGACCCGCAGCATAGGTGGTGAGGAGGAACACTCCCTTGTCGATCTCTGCTGAGGTCCCGGCCAACGTAAGAATTGCCCCTAAGATAGGGCCCACGCAAGGAGTCCATGCCACCGCAAAGGTGAGGCCTATAAGGACCGATCCGAGATAGCCGACCGGCTTATCCTTCAGATGGTTAAGCTGAAACTGCAGGTAACGACCCAAAAGGGGAATCTTCAAAAACCCCAGAAGGTAAACCCCTACAAGGATGATGAGGATCCCACCGAAGATGCGGATGAAACTGCGGTAACCGAGAAACAGGCTCCCCAAAAAGCTAGCCGAGGCGCCGAAGGAGACAAAGACCAAAGAGAAGCCGAAGATAAAGGCAAGCGAGTTCGAAACCACGCGCCAGCGCACTCGGCTCGTTACTTGGACAGAGCGCATCTCTTCCAAAGAGACGCCCGAGATGAAAGAGAGATAGGAAGGGACAAGGGGCAACACGCAGGGAGAGAGAAAGGAGAGCAGCCCGGAAGTAAAGGCGACAAAAAAATTGATTTCGGTCATCGCTTACCGTCAAGCAACTCTTGAACGAGCTGCTTGGCCCCCGCGCCGTCCCACGCAGCCGGTCCCCACATTCTGGCGAGACCCTCGCCCTTGAGGCCGATCAGATAGGTCGTGGGCAAACCCCAGGCGCCGTAGAGCAGACCCACTTCGCCGTCGGGGTCGAGCATGATGGGATAAGTGATTTTCAGTTCCTTGATGAAGGCGAGCGCGTCCTTGCGGTTGTCTTTTACGTCCACGCCGAGAATGACGAATCCCTTGCTCTTATACTGCTGATACAGCCGCTCCATCGCCGGCATCTCCTCCCGGCAGGGAACGCACCAACTGGCCCAAAAATTGAGTAAGACCAACTTGCCGCGAAAGTCCTTCAGCGTGCCCTTTTTTCCGGCCAGATCGGAAAGGGAAAAATCGGGCGTCGGCGAGTTGTCCTTCATCGCCTCCAGATTGGCAACGAGCTTGTAGTTCACCGCCGGGCCACGCGTTGGCTGAGCCAGGCCCTGGCCATCCCAAAGCCCAAGCGACAGGAAGAGAAACAAAACCGATCGTCGAAAACCGCGTAGAATCATGTTCCTTTGTCGATCTTCTTGATTTGCTCGATCAACTCCTCGTCAGTAACCAGAGGTTCCCCTCTACCCAGAACCTTCTTGTAGCGAATCACCCCTTGTTTATCGATGATAAAATAAGAGCGCTGGGCTAGACGTGGTTCCGGGTTAAGCACCCCATACGCTTGGATCGTCTTCAGCTCCGGATAATCGCTTAGCAGTGGAAAGTTGAGCTTCAGGAACTCGGCGAATGCCTTTTGGGAGAAGGCCACATTGGCGCTTATTCCCAATACCTCCGCGCTCACCTCCTGGAATTTAGCGTAGTCGTCCCGACTGGACGAAAGCTCCTTGATTCAGGTGGGAGTAAAGTCCAGCACGTAAAACTGGATGACGACATTTTTCTTTCCCGCCAAGCTGCTCAGGCTGAGTTTACCTCCTTGCGTGCTGGTAAGTTCGAAGCCCGGCGCCTTATCGCCGACCTCCACTGCCCCAACCACGCCCGGCGGGACAAAAAGCGACAACGATAAAATAGCCGCCAGCATCCACCTCTCTGTTTGCATAACCGAACCGCCAGCCTAAGAAATTAGCTGACCGGCGGCCGGGAAGCAAGCCGTGGCGCTAAATTGATAACCGCTGCTCCGGCGTTAAAGTTCCCACATCGCCGCGCTCTCATGCTTCTATTCCGGCCCTTCTATCTCCCCAAGCAGGATTTCCTCCCCGGATTTTTTGACTATCCAGCGGTGGATCTCTCTCACGATCTCTTCGCCTCCGCCTTCACCCATCATCCAGTGGCCGTGGTTGGCGTGCTCGCGAAAGTCTGCGCCGAGCCGCTTGGCCAGCTCGCGCAGCGACGCCACGGGCGCCACTCGATCTTCGCGCCCGCCGACCACCAAAACCGGACAGCGAATGGAGTTTGGGTCGAGCCTGACGCCGCTGTCAAAAAACTCGCCGATCAGGTGGCTGGAATCAGCCACCAGACAGTTGAGCGCCTCTAGATGCTGGCTTGCCGGCAGCGAGGCGAGCCAGTTTTCTCGGAAATCCTTTTCCTCAATGCGAAACGGACGGCGAAGAAAAAGCAGCGGCGAGTATTTCAAGCGCAGAAGCTTGAGCGCGCGCGGCAAGGTCGCCATGATCTCTCTCGGAGGAAGAGCCGAAAGCAGGATCAGCGCCGACACCCCTTCCTCCTCGGCGGCCTTCTGCGCTATCACTCCTCCCAGACCGTGAGCCAAGAGCACCGGCGGAAACGGAGCAGAGCGGATCACCTGTTTGAGATCGTCCAGGCAGTCATCAAGGCTCAGCCGCTTCAGCGCCTCAAAGCTTTTCTCCTCAAACCTTCCTCTAAAGTTCACTGCCCAGCATTCCCAGCCAAGATTAGAGAAATGAGTGGCCCATGGCCGCCAGCAACGGCTGGACGTCCATATGCCGTGAATCAAGATGAGCGGAGATTTGAACTTCGGCTTCTCGGGCGGCGAGGCGTCGAGTAAAATATCGCCAATCCACTTTTCCATGATCCCGCGCAGCTACGATAGGCGATAGAGACGCACAATAACAAGGCCCTCCGGAATTGGACCGGAGGGCCTTGTGCTCAGAGCAGCCAGAACAGCCACCCTATCGCCTGAGATGAGGAGGGTTTAACTCACCGCCGCCACCCAACATCCAAACTATTTACTTTTTCTTTTTCTTCTTGGCTTTCTTCTTTGCCATAGGCACCTCCTTCTTGGATTCCCCAGGATGGGTATCTACATGGGAGGTAGGAGTTGTGGCTCAGGCGAACAGATTTTTATCCTTCAAACCCTCCTATACTTTGTAGGTGATTGCATTATAACGACACTAGTAATTGTGTGTCAAGAAAAAAATAGGATTTTATAAAATTTGGCGAAAATTTTCAGATGAGAATTTCCCATGATCCAGGACGTTTTTCTTCCGCCGGACCGAAATGTTTCAGAACTTTGAAATAGCAGAATGTTTTAAGGCCAGAAGATTTGAGTTGAAGCTCAACGAGCCGTGGAATGGACCGAATGGTTGTGCTTATTCCCTGAGCCTGACGATGTTGAAGGCGGCCACCGGCCGTGCGAAGCCCTTGAGCTGAAGCTCCTGCAAAGGCTCGGCCTCAACTAGCTGCTCCACCTTGCTCAGCGTCTTTTGATTGGTCAGGATCTGGCCGCCTTTGGCCTCGTCGCAGAGGCGGGAAGCCAGATTGGTAACGTTGCCCACGGCGCCGTAGTCCATGCGGCCTTCAAAGCCGACATTTCCCAGGGTCGCATAACTCGAGGCGAGACCGATGCCCAAGTCCAGGTCGTAACCTTTCTTAAGCCATCCGGCGCGCAGCTCCTGCGCCTGGGAGCGCATCTCCACAGCCATGCGCACCGCCCTCTCTGTGTGGTCCTCGCACGGTATCGGATCGTTGAAGAAGATCATGATACCGTCGCCGGCAAAGCGTTCCAGAGTTCCCTCGAATTTGAAGACCAGCTTTCCCATCTCCGCGTGATAGCTCCTGAGGAGCTCCATGATCTCCTCCGGCTCGGCGCTATCCGAGAAGGCGGTGAAGCCGCGCAGGTCGAGAAAGACCACCGTGATCTCGCGCCGGTGGGTTTTGAAGAGCGCGCCCTCTTCGCTCTGGAGCAATGTCTCGGCGACCTGCGGAGAGAGATAGCGCTTAAGCCGGCTCATGCGCTCGATCTCAGCCACCTGCTCCTTGACCTTATCCGCCAGGGACCGGTTCCACTCTTCGAGCGAGTCATGCAAGTGCTTGATGCGTATCATCGAGCGCACGCGAGCCAGCAGCTCGAAGGAATCAAATGGCTTCACGACGTAGTCATCCGCCCCGGCATCGAGCCCCCGCACCTTGTCCTCCTGCGATCCTTTAGCGGTCACGAGAATCACCGGGATCAACTTGCGCCTCTCATCCTGCCGCAACCGCTTGACCACCTCGATGCCGTTCAGCTTGGGCATCATGTAATCCAGCAGAATGACATCCGGCAGAAAGGACTCGACCTTCTGAAGCGCCTCTTCTCCGTCGTTGGCCCTTTCAATCGTGTAGCCCTGGTCCATGAGCTCCTGCTCGAGCAGATCCAGGTTGAACGGCTCATCATCGACGATCAAAACTCTGTTCGGCATAGCCCTACCTATTTTAGATTTTGGATTTTAGATTTTCGATTAGAGACCAATAGAGAGTCCACCTTCTAAGATTTGATACCCGTCTTTCCCAATCTAAAATCGGCGACCGAAAATCCAAAATCACTTAATCACTCTATCCGCCCGCGCGAGTACTTCATGCGGAATAGTCAGGCCGATCTGCTTTGCCGTTTTCAGGTTGATGATGAACTCGAACTTCATCGGCTGCTCCACGGGGAGATCGGCGGGCTTAGCACCCTTCAGGATTTTGTCCACGTAGGTGGCGGCGCGCCGCCACTGGTCAGGAAGGCTTGGCCCGTAGGACATGAGCCCGCCAGCCTCCACAAACTCCCTCTGTTCGTGCATCGCCGGGAGGCGGCTCTTTGCCGCGAGGTCCGCGATCCGTGACAGGTAACTATTGATGAGAGAATCCGACAGCGTGAGGAGAGCGCCCGCATGCTCCCTGACTGCGGCTCGGAATACGCTCTGGAAATCGTTGGGACCGCGCACCGCCAGAGATTGAAGCTTGACCGCCAACGACCGAGCCGTAACCTGCGTCCTTTCGAACTCAAGGGCCTTATCTGGATTGGCTGCATTCCAAAGCACGGCCACCCGGGAGACCCCGGTAGCGGCCTCCTTGAGCAGCTCCAGCCGTTTTCCATTTAACTCTGGGGACATAACGGCCAATCCTGTGATGTTCCCGCCCGGCCGCGCGAGGCTGGCAACGAGCCCGGTCCCAACAGGATCACTACTCGCCGCCATCACGACGGGGATTGCCCTGGTCGCTTGCTGAGCAGCAAGGGCCTCTAGCGTGCTCGGCGTAACAATGACGTCAACCTTTAGCCGGACAAGCTCGGCCGCGAGGTCAGTCAGCCGATCCTCCTTCCCCTGGGCAAATCGGTACTCAATGATGATGTTCTGCCCCTCAATGTAGCCGAGCTCGCGCAGCCCTTGCCGGAATGCCTCAAGGGTGGGTCCTCGCAGACCGCCTGATAGCAAACCTATCCTGGGGACTTTCGCCG
>JAHFAP010000035.1 GCA_023250495.1 Deltaproteobacteria bacterium
CCTCGCGCACGTTCTTGTCCACGAATGAAACGCCTTTTTCAGAAAGAAACTCTTTCTCCCGGTGACAGGGCCCTCAACCCGGTTGCGTGAAAACCACCACTGACTTGGCCATTTTTTCGCTCCTTGCCGAAAGGTTGAACCGTGGCGCTTATACCATCTCGCTAGCTGATTTGCAAAACGCCTGCGGCGGATTCACTGTTGGATCAGGTCGCGCGGCCTGAAGAAAGACTAGCTAGCCGAACGGCGCGAGTCAATCCCCAAAGTGGGTAGCCGCTGGCTGCCTCACGCGGGACGCCCGCGCACCTATCATAACCGCCGGCCGGGGGGTATTTCGAAGGACCGATATATCCTCGCTTCACTCGGAATTGCAGATTTCAGATCTCAGATTTGCAATTTGAGATCTGCCATTTGAGATCCCCAGGGGCCTGCATCGGGCCGGAGAGATGCTCCCAGGCCGGTATGTTGGGCCTTTTTCAACGGCCTGTTTAAAAGGAGACGGCGGTCTGCTAATCTCTTTGCGGAATCTCGTTCCAGCAAGAGAGCACATGATGGCAAACTTCCAGACGGCGCTAAAGCACAAGACTCTCCGGGCCGCTGCCGCCGCAGCTGTCACGCTGTTTAGCCTTACCATCTTTTTTATCCTGTGGGGATGGACGACGGAGATTCCAACTCCGGCCCCAGCTTCCTCTACCGCCGAGGAAATATCCAGCCATGTCCGCACCCTCGCTTCCGACGAGATGATGGGAAGAGGCGTCGACACTCCGGGCATCGACATGGCCAGAGACTACATCGCGCAGGAGTTCAAAAAGTACGGCCTCCTTCCGGGAGGCGATCACGAGAGTTACTTGCAGCGGCTGGAGGTGGTCACCGGAGTCGAGATCAGAGAGCCGAGTGTTGCGAGCCTGGGCAAGAGTTCGGCACTGGCCGTGAACGCGGACTGGACTCCACTCGGTCTGTCGGCCTCCGGGGCGGCTGAGGGAGAGTTGGTCTTCGTCGGCTATGGGATCACGGCGAAGGACTACGGCTACGACGACTACGCCGGCGTGGACGTAAAGGGAAAGATCGTTCTGGTGCTGCGCTACGAGCCCCCGCCAAAGAACAGCAACAGCCCATTTCGCAAGTCTCCTCAGGCGTCGCGACATGCGACTCTGCAAGCCAAGATAGCCAACGCCCATGATCACGGGGCCGCTGGAATGATCCTCGTCGATCTCAGCCTGCCGAAAGCGGGAGCCAAGGAGTTGATCTCCACCAGGCGCAGCTTGGGACGCAGGGAAGCCAACCTGATCGCGGTGCAGATCAGGCGCGAAATCGTGGAGCAGCGGCTGCAGGCCGAAGGGTTGTCGCTCAGCGAGCTAAAAAATAAAATCGACCGGGAAGAGAAGCCAAGCTCGACAGCCATTCCTGCGCTCAGCGCCGCCCTCACGGTGAAGCTGGAAAAGATAACCCGGTCTACCGACAATGTCGTCGCCGTCCTTCCCGGCTCCGATCCCCAACTGAAACAAGAAAATATCGTCATCGGCGCCCATTACGACCATCTGGGCTTGGGCTACTTCGGCACGCCCGATTCAAGCATCGAAGGCCAGATCCACAACGGCGCGGACGACAACGCGTCGGGCGCCGCCGTGCTGATGACTCTGGCCGCGAGACTCAGCCGGCTGCCGGACAGGCCTCCCAGGACCATCGTCTTTGTTGCTTTTACAGGGGAAGAACTGGGTCTCTTTGGCTCGAGGTATTTCGTCAACTATCCGCCGTTTCCAATTGCCTTGACGAAGGCGATGATCAACCTCGACATGGTAGGCCGCATGAAAGACAACCATGTCATCGTCGAATCCGTCGATAGCGCGAAGGAGTTCCGCGGCCTGATCAGCCGCGCCGCGCAGGGGCTGGAGGTCGAGATGAAGCCGGGAGGAGGGAGAAGCGATCACGTCTCGTTTTACAACAAAGAAATTCCCGCGCTGCACTTCTTTACCGGCTCGCATCCTGACTACCACCGGCCATCGGACGATTGGGAAAAGTTGAATATCCAGGGAATGGTTAAAGTCAGTGATATGGTTCTCTCGCTCGTAAGGGAAATCGCTGGAGCCAGGGAAGGCTTAACGTTCGCCAAGGTGCCTTCAGCCGAGACAGCTGACCCCACTCTCCCGAGTCAAACTCAACATCCCTAGTGTACCGCCATTCGCGTGTGGCAGGCGAGTCGGAGCTGTGGTATGCATGGTAGGATGACTCTCTGGAACAAGGAGGCAGCAGCACTATGATCAAACTCTATCACTTCCCGCTGTCGACCAACTCGCGCAAAGTAAGGATCGTCCTGATCGAGAAGGGGCTTGAGTTCGAGCGCATCAACATCGACCTCGGAAAGAAAGAGCAGAAAAATCCCGACTATCTGAAAGTCCACCCGTTTGGCCAAGTGCCGGCCCTCGATGATGAGGGCTTCGTCGTTTATGACTCGACGATCATCAACGAGTACCTCGAAGACGAGTACCCATATCCACCGCTGCTCCCGAAGGATTCCGACGGCCGGGCCAGGGCGCGGCTCATGGAGGACTTCCGCGACAACTATTTCAACCCGCCGTTCGTCGAGATCATCCACGAAGTCCGCAAGCCGGAAGAGCAGCGCGACTTGAAGCTCATCGAGCACGCCAAAGCCGAGATCACCAAGTGTTTCGACCGAATCGAAAAGGAACTGCAGGGAAAGGAATACCTTGCGGGAAGCTTCAGCCTGGCCGATATCGCCTACATGCCCAACTTCGATCTCATAGAGCGCTTCAGCATCCCGGTAGATCCCAAGCACAAAAACATGCTGGCCTGGACGGTCCGGCTCAAAGCCAGGCCGAGTTTTGCGGCATCGGCGCAGTAAACAGGAATCAGGAATTGGGAATTAGGCATTGGGCATTGGGCAACAATTGACGACTTCCCTTCTTCCTAATTCCTAATGCCTAATTCCCAACCCCCAATCCCAAATCTTATTCTCGCATGGCTGGTTCACCTCTACACCGCCTCCGGAGCGGTGCTCGCCTTCTTCTCGCTCCTCCTGATCGAACAGGCGGATTATCAGCACGCCTTCTGGCTCATGTATCTGGCCGTGGTGATCGACGCGAGCGACGGAACGCTGGCGCGCCGCGCGCGGGTCAAGGAGCTGATACCTTGGTTTGACGGCGACCGTCTGGAAGACATCATCGACTATCTGAACTATGTCCTGGTTCCTTCCCTGCTTCTCATCCGCGCCGGTCTGCTGCCGCAGAACGACGCGCTGTGGATCGCGGCCATGCCCCTGCTGGCGAGCGCCTATGGGTTTTGCCAGAAAGAGGCCAAGACCGCTGATCATTTCTTTCTCGGCTTCCCCTCTTACTGGAACATCGTCGCCTTCTATCTCTTTGTCATGCAGACGCCGCGCTGGCTCAACGCTTTTCTAATCCTTGTGTTTTCTGCCCTCGTCTTTGTCCCGATCAAGTACCTCTACCCGAGCCGAAGCCCCGTGTTTCAGGGCCTGACCGTAACCCTGGGAAGCATCTGGGGAGCTATGGTCCTGGCGATCATCTACCAGCTGCCGCAGCCCAATGCCCTTCTGGTGTACAGCTCGCTGATCTTCCCCGCCTATTATCTGATGACCTCTTTTTGGCTTGCGGCACGGAGAACATAGACGCCGGTCTTTCTTCTTGTCCCTTTGCCATTTGTGAGAACTTTCGCTAGTATGTTTAGAATTACCCTCCGGGAGGCAATTGATGAGCCGTATGACCAAGACCAGGGCGCTGATGCTCATGCTCGCGATGATCGTCGCTCTGGGATCCTATCTCTTCGTCCGATCGCCGTGGTTAGGCCTGGGTGACGCAGCTCAATCGCAGACCCCAAAATATATCTTTATCTTTCTGGCCGACGGCGCGGGCATCACACATATGGAAATGGCCCGCATGTACAGCCGCGTCGTCCACAACGAGGGGCTGAATATACCCGACAAGATCATGAAGCAGGGATCGATCGGTCTCATCACAACCCATGCGGCGGATTCTCTCACCACCGACTCTGCGGCGGCTGCCACAGCGATGGCCAGTGGCTGCAAAGCCAAAATCGGCGCGCTCGGCATCTGTGATGACGGCACCATTCCCAAGACGGTCATGGAGATCGCCAAAGAAAAGGGCATGCGCATAGGACTGGTCACGAACTCGACCATCTACGACGCCAGCCCGGCGGCCTTTGCCGGCCACGTATCCAATCGGAAGTATTACAGCCTGATCTGTGACGGCTACCTGCGCCTGGGCGTGGACCTCCTGCTAGGCGGCGGAAGGAACGAGTTTCTTCCGCAGGGCCAGCCTGGGAGCAGCAGGAAGGACGACAACGACCTGATCGCCGCTTTTGTCAGGCAAGGCTACACCTACATCTCGGATAAAACCGAACTCTTCAAAGCCAAGGGGAGCAAGCTGCTGGGGCTTTTTAGTGTTCAGGAGATGAGTTTCGAACTCGACCGCGACAAGGATAAAGAGCCCTCTGTGGCGGACATGACCCAAGCCGCCATCCGCTTTCTCGAAGAAGGCAACCGGCGGGGCTTCATGGTCTTCATAGAAAATGAGAATCCTGACAGCGCCGGACATTTGACGGACGTCGCCTCAGTGATCCACGCTTACCGGGAATTCGACCGCGCGGTCGGCTTGGCTTACGAGTTTTACCGCAGGCATCCCCGCGAAACACTCATTTTAGCAACCTCCGATCACGAAACAGGCGGCCTTGGCTTTACCCTGGCCTTGGAGGAGCCTTCCGGCCGGGATGCGAAACGACTTGCAGCCACCGAGCGGGACTTTAAAAAAATCGCTTCGATTCCGATCTCACTAAAAAAGGCGGGCGAGATTCTGGGGTCGAACCCGACTTCGGATTCGGTGGATCGGCTGATGAGAGATTATTTCAAAGGATTTATCCTGGCCCCGGACCTCAAGGAAATGCTGCTCAGCAAACGGACACCGGCGCGAAACCTATACACCGACCCGATCGCCAACACTCTCGGCCTGATGGTCGCGAACAACACCCAGGCCTACTGGGGCACCGCAGGGCACACGAGCCAGCCGGTATTTGTCGCGGCGCTGGGAGTGGGATCAGAGAAGTTCCGCGGCTACCAGGACAATACCGACTTCGCCAAGCACCTCTTTTCCCTGCTGCGGCAATGATCGGCGAGGATCGAGGATTGAAGATAGAAGGTAGCGATCCTCCATCCTCAATTCTCGCCTAAAGCGAAACGATCCCAGTCTCAGCGATCTCGCGGTCTTCCTCGCTTTTCGCGGCGCAACGGCTTGATGAGGCCGGGTGGAGCGATTTACGTTCCTGAACTCCGCGGCATCACATCGCAGGATCGCCCCATACCTTGCGGAGTGGAGGAGATCGGAATAAAGAATCAGAGGGCGGAGTGGGCGAACGAAAATGGCGGCTTCTATAAAACGCATCGGCATCCTTACGGGCGGAGGCGATTGTCCCGGACTCAATGCCGCGATTCGCGCGGTCGTTAAGGCCGGGATTGGGATCCACCGCCTGGAGATTTATGGGATAGAGACCGGCTTCGAAGGGCTGATCAAGAAGCAGGCGCGGCCTCTAACGCTGGAAGATGTGCGCGGCATTGTCAACAAAGGCGGGACCATTCTTGGCGCCACCCGCCACCACAATCCCTTCCAATATCAGGAAAAAATCGGGGAAGAAACAAGAACGGCGGACCGCTCACGGACGGTCCTGCAGCACGCCTCCGAGCTGGGCCTGGACGCGCTGGTTGTCTTGGGCGGCGACGGGACACTCACCATCGCCGAGCGCCTGTGGCAAATGGGCCTCCCGCTCGTCGCGATTCCTAAGACCATCGACAATGATCTGCCCGGAACCGACGTTTCTATCGGCTTCAACACGGCGGTGATCACTGCGATGGAGGCACTGGACAAACTCCACACTACGGCCGAGAGCCATCACCGCGTCATGATCGTCGAGCTGATGGGGAACAAGGCCGGTTGGATCGGGCTGGAATCGGGGATTGCGGGCGGGGCTGACGTCATTTTGATTCCCGAAGTTCCCTTCAACATAGAGAAGGCCTGCGAAAAAATCATCGAGCGTAAACAACGGGGGCAACCGTTTTCAATGGTTGTCGTCTCCGAGGGGGCCAGGGCCATCGGGCATGAGGAGGTGTATGTCGATCCCCGAAGCCGGAGGCTCGGAGGCATCAGCCATAATGTCGCCGAGGAAATCGAACGGCGCACCGGGCTTGAGAGTAGAGTTTTGGTGCTTGGCCATCTGCAGCGGGGCGGAAGCCCGATCTCGTTTGATCGCGTGCTCGCCTCGCGCTTCGGCGTGCATGCGCTTGGGCTGATCCTTCAGCGCGACTTCGGAAAAATGGTGGCCTTCCGCAAGGCCGAGGTCATTTCCATACCGATTCGGGAGGCCACGGCCGGTCTCAATCTCGTCGATCCAAACGGCGACCTGGCCCTTACTGCCGAAGCGCTAGGGATCAGTCTCGGAAGATAAGACAAGGAGAAGAATTGATGACCACTCGCGTTGCCATTAACGGCTTTGGCCGGATTGGACGGTTGTGCCTCCGGGCGATGCTCCAGCGCTGTAAAGACTCCTTGTCCGTCGTGGCGATCAACGACATGGCCGATCTCCAAACCAACGCCCATCTCTTCCAGTATGATTCTACTTACGGCGCTTTCGCCGGAACAGTGGAGATCGGGGAAGGGACGATTAGGATTGACGGGCAAGAGATCCGCGTCCTAAACCAGAAGGACCCATCGAGACTCCCCTGGAAAAACCTGGGCGTGGATATTGTCATAGAGTCAACCGGAGTCTTCACCGATGGCACACAGGTCCGCTCCCACCTCGAGGCCGGAGCGAAAAAAGCCATCATCACCGCGCCCGCGAAGAATGAAGATATCACCGTGGTCCTGGGAGTGAACGAGTCGAGCTACGAGCCGAAAAAACATCATATTGTCTCCAACGCCTCCTGCACCACCAATTGCCTCGCTCCTGTAGCAAAAACCCTACACGACAACTTCGGCATCGAAAGAGGTCTCATGACTACGACTCATGCATACACGAACGATCAGCGCATCCTCGATCTGATGCACAAAGACCTGCGCCGCGCCCGCGCCGCGGCCATGAACATCGTCCCCACCACGACCGGCGCCGCCCAGGCCATCGGCCTGGTCATCCCGGATCTCAAGGGAAAGCTCCACGGGATTTCTCTCAGGGTGCCGACGGCGACCGTGTCGGTCGTCGACTTGGTCGCCGACCTCAGAAAGTCTACGTCGGTAGTCGAGATCAACGCGGCGCTCAAGGACGCCGCGGAGAAACACCTCAAAGGCATTCTCGCTTACTGCGACAAGCCCCTGGTCTCCAGCGATTTCCGCGGCCACCCGGCCTCGGCGATCGTTGATGCCCTGTCCACCGTCGTGTTAGAGGGGAAAATGGCAAAGGTCCTGGCCTGGTACGACAACGAATGGGGCTATAGTTGTAGAGTGGCTGATCTCGCAGCCTTCATGGCAAAAGCAGGGTGAGCGGGAGGAGCAACGATGGTAGCTAGAGATATCATGACTCAGAATATCATCACCGTCAGCGCTACGACGCCGGTAAAAAACCTGGCGAAGATCCTTCTGCAGAACCGCATCAGCGGCGCGCCCGTCGTAGACAAAAAAGGCAAGATCCTGGGCGTCATTTCAGAAGCCGACATCGTCGCCAAAAAAGGAAAACAAGTGAAGTCCATCATGAGCCCAAAGGTTTTTACGGTAGACGAGGAGACGCCGGTCGAGGAGATCGCCTCGCTGATGACCCATCACAACATCAAACGAGTGCCGGTGATGCGCGCGGGAAAACTGGTCGGCATCGTGAGCCGGGCGGATATCGTCCGCGCCGTCGCCATGGGCAAGCACATCGCTCTTCACACCCCGGTTTACGATTTGTGAATGTTCCTTCCCTTATCGGTTTTATCGGTGTCTTCAGGATCGCTGCCAGAAATGGCATCATTCTGAATCCAGCTCACAGGGCGTGATCGACTCCTTCGTGAAGCAGCAGAACAATGACCATAATATAGGCGATGGCAAGGCCCAATAAGAGACTCGCAACAGCTAAAAGTTGGTTAGCTCGGTCAGGCTCCGCATTCTTGTGCGACCTTAGATAGCGGATAGTTACGATCATCATCAAGCTTACAGCTACAACGACGAGGATATGCTTTGCCGCCATAAAGAGGGTATAGCTTTTCCCAAAGCGAAGATGAGACAGCTCATGGAGATTCCACACATAGGGTGTCAGGTAAAATGGAGTCCAACGAACCATGCTGGCAATCCCGGAGACAACTTGAAGGACCAGGGCGGTCCACTCAACGACAAGGAATCGCGCGGGTGATGCGGGAGCAAAAACAAGGGCCGCCGCAGAACCCCCTAACCACAAGCCAAATCCCATCAGGTGGACCCATCGAACAGCGATATCGATCCACACCGCACTACTCGTGAGCAACCGAAAATCGTTTGGAGGCGGAAGATTCTGACTTACAATTGACTGGCCTCTCGGGCTCTCAGGTCCCACGACGCCGCCCAAGGAGTGAATCGCTGTCGGCCACAGGTCCGCGACCTCATGATAGAAAAGCACCATTGCAGTGACCAAAGCTATAATAACAGCGAGGCTTGCCTGCGAGATAAGGAAGCAGCGGCTGAGTTTAGTTTCCGTGACCTTACGTCCTACATGAAGCAGGGTGACCAGGAGCGTGATCAGGATGCCCAGCACAAAAAGACCGAGCTTGACCGCCAGCACAAGGGTGTAGGTAACTCCGTAAGGAATTCTCTCCAGCAGGGGGAGCAAAAGGAGACTCGGGGTTTCTGGAATCCCGGCGCTATATTCCATGTTGTAGAAGCCAGTGGCAAGCATCGCGAGAAAGAGCATCCAGGAACTGTAAAGAAGTTGATCAAGTCTGGGTTTTATCCTCAATAGGAGAGTCCCTGCAGTGAGACCAAACCACAGGGCAAAGGCTACCAGATGGATCCACTGAATGGAGAGATGGAGCCAAGTGCGCCAACCTGTAAGGAGCTCCGGATCAAGGAGCTCTGCAACATCGTGGCTGAGGACATGAGCGGCTGTTAAAAGGACAAGCGTTGATGCCAGGAGAAGAGTTTTGAACAGGTTCCCATGGAGCTTAGGGCTCCTACATAGGGAAGCGAGCCCGGAAAGAATTACGACAGCGGCCATTTTTTCTCATACGGCCAATACCTGGAGTACTTGGCATCAATGGCCTTCTTGATATCCTCGATGTTCTGGCCTTTCTTGTACATTTCATACGCATCCAGCGTAATATCTAGGCAGATCTTTCAGCCAACGGCATGCCGGTCGGTATAGCAATCCAAGTTATTGCGGTGGCCCGGGTTCACATAGCAGCCGCAGTAACAGGGCATTCTTTCTAATAACTCCGGAACTTCTTCAGCGATTTGATAAGCTTTCGCTACCTTGTCCGTAAAAAGTGCGGAGGAGAGCGTGGCTGATCTGGGGTTACTGGGAACTGCCGGTAAACCCCAGGGTTCGCCCCTAGGAAAGAAAAAAAACACCCCGACAACCAGGCCAATTCCGATTATAAGAGCGCCGATCCTCCAAGCCCTTGACGATTTTCTATTCTGCGGCTTCTCTGGTTTTTCTTTCCTATCTCTTCTTCCCTTTTGGCTCATCTCTTCCTCCATGTGAATGTTCATGATGATCCATGATGTCATGCTGGACTAAGTAAGGCGGATGATAAATCGACGTCTCCGATGGAGAACCAAGCCGGATGTAAATCTGATCGCTCATCCATGTATCTTCAGTGACCCCTTTAAACTCTTCGCTTGATCCTACCAGAAGAGCAATCTGGTAGGCCTTTCCTACCTGCCAGAAAGAGTCACCCAAATCTTCATTTTGATAAGGAAAGGCAAACTCGTACTCCACGGATTTTCCGATCTTCCTGACTCCCGCTCCTTTTAAATTGCTTTCTTTATCCCTGACCAGGGTGCCGGAGGCCATTCAGGTATGGACCCCAGCAAGTTTGCGCGGACGAGGCTCTTTTTGTGCAGGAGATTCCGCAACAAAATAATCCTCAATCCCTCTCACTGTGAGCAGCTTCGCGTCGTTGAAATCGCCAATCATCCCGTGGTGCTCGAAATCCTTAAGAAGAAGGGCCAGCCATTTTGTGGTATCTGACCGCACGCCAAAGTAGATGATCCCATCATGAATTTTAGAATAGATCTCAATCTTATAGCGTTCCGGCTTGTAGGCGACCGCCTGCCCAGGACCTCCTCAGCCGTACTCTGTCACTTTGTCTTTGACCGTACCGACGTGGATGACCTGATGCACCGCTCCCTTCCACTCGTCCTTTTCGATCCGGC
This sequence comes from Deltaproteobacteria bacterium, assembly GCA_023250495.1. GTDB lineage: Bacteria > Desulfobacterota > Binatia > UBA9968 > UBA9968 > JAHFAP01. The sequence continues at coordinate 10,353 of JAHFAP010000035.1, forward strand.
CATCGACCTTCGGCGGCTTTCCCTCACGTACAATGAAATCGGTGTTGAATTGGAGATAGGGTAGACGTTTTTCCTTTAGATCAGCCGGGTACTCTTTGGGATCAAACTGCATCTCGACGATTCCTGAACCAAGACCACAACCAGGACCGTAGACATCTCCTGTTACCGCCGAGACGTGGACGTGGGCGTGGTCAGCAACGCTCTTTAGTGGACCAATATGGACGCTGTAAGCTAAATTGGGTACATGGGAGTGATACATGTAAACCAGGTCGCCGTGATCGTAAGTGAAGGCCTCGAATTCCAGGTGCTCATAGGATTTATATTTCCTTTGCAGGTAGCGCTTAGCGATAGCCTCAGCCAAGGCGCTGGAGATCTTGATCTCCTTGGCGGCGACATAGACGTTCCCGGAGTGATCAAAGTGAAGCGTCACACCTCCGGGTCCCTCTTCAGTCCTTACACCGAAGGGTTCGGGGTTCTCGGCAATCGTCGCTGTCACGCCGCCACAGGCAAAAACTGACGCAGGGTAGCTCAAGAGAAATAGAAAAGCTAGAAAATAAATCCAACGCTTGGCCATGAATGTACCCTCCTTTTCTTTTTAGATCTGCCTTGTCCCAGCTCTTTTTCGGTGACTGTCCAAAATACTTCGAAGGGCTGGGCATCAAACCGCGAACGCCCGTTCACAAAGAAAGTCCCCGTGCACCGAGAGAAGCGGCGACGGTGGCCCAAAGGATTCGCCACTCAATTTACACGGGGCTCTCCTTGCTTATAAGCCTGTAGCTGCTGAGGTGGCTCTCCCTTGAGCGAGAAATACTTTTCAATAACCTTCCTCGCCAGTGGAGCGGCCGCTCCACCTCCATGTCCACCGTGCTCTACCAATACCGCGACCGCGATCTCCGACTTCTCAGCAGGCGCGTAGGCGACAAACCAAGCATGGTCGCGAATAAGATATGACAGTTGCTCACTTTTGACAAATCCTCCACGCATCTCCGCGACCTGCGCCGTTCCGGTCTTTCCCGCAATCTCAACCACGTTAGAGCGTGCCCTACCTCCTGTCCCTGATCCGCTGTTCACCACATCATGCAGGGCCCTGCTGAGATATTCGAGGGTGCTCTCCTTCAAGGTCACGGAGCGGATCTTTTCTGGGCCGTACTCACGAATCAGCGTACCATCCAAGGATTCGATTTTGCGCACAAACCAGGGTCGATACAGTGTCCCCCCGTTGGCCACAGACGCCATCAGATTCGCCATCTGAAGCGGGGTCACATTGACATAGCCCTGGCCAATCGCCGCCGAGGGTGTTTCCCCGGGAAACCACGGTTGGCCAAAGCGCTTCCTTTTCCATTCAGAATCCGGGATAAGCCCTCCCTTTTCGTCATCGAGCGCAATCCCGGTTTTTTCTCCTAATCCCAACAGCCGTGCATATTTGGCGATACGGTCAATGCCCAACCGCTGACCGAGCTGATAAAAATAGACATCGCAGGACTCGACGATCGCCTTGTGAAGATCTACCCAGCCGTGTCCCCCCTTCTTCCAATCCCTGAATTGACGGTTGCCAACGATAAGGTAGCCGGGGTCGAAGATGCGAGTCTCGGGATCGATGATTCCTTCCTCTAGAACGGCTATGGCTAAGACGATCTTGAAGGTGGAACCCGGGGGATATTGTCCCTGAATAGCCCTGTTGTTGAGAGGGCGCATCCGGTCCTGAATTAGAGCCCGCCATTCTTGCGAAGTAATTCCTCGAGCGAAGACGTTTGGGTCAAAGGCTGGGCTACTCGCAAGGGCCAGGATAGCCCCGCTCTTGACTTCCAGTACCGCGATAGCCCCTTCCTTGCCCTGAAGTGCCTGATAAGCTGTTTCCTGTAGGTCCCGATCCAAGGTCAGAAAAACATTGTGCCCTGGAATATCCTCCACCTCATGGAGGACCCTGACCCGTCGCCCTAAAGCATCGACTTCCACCTGCTGCCCTCCACTCCGACCCCGGAGAAATTCCTCCCAACTCTTCTCCACACCAAATTGGCCGATCTCATCTCCCATCCCGTATCCCGTTTCCTTGTAGGCGGTAAGCTGCCCACGATTGATCTCACCCACGTAACCGAGAAGGTGAGCGGCTATACTACTATTCAGGTAGCTACGCCTGGGACGAATTCGGAGCGTCACACCGGGCAAATCGAGCTGATGCGCCTCCACCGCTACGACATAGCGCCAGTCGATGTCTCTTCCCAATACGTTCTCCTCGAAGGCCGGTCGCCTTTTATGCTCATCGAGCAGCTCGATAACCTCCCTTTCATCTCGCCCAAGAAGGCGGGCCAAATGGCCGAGAGTAGTCTCAGGCTCGACTGCGTCCTCGGGAACAAAGAGAAGATCGAAAGAAGGACGGCTATCGACCAAGAGTTGACCCTTACGGTCAAAAACCATCCCCCTGGTTCCGGGGATCTTTTTAATTCGGATGCGATTATTTTCGGCAAGGTAGCTGAAACGCTCCCCCTGAAGAACCTGAAGAAAAAAGAGGCGTCCCGCCAGGAGAAAAAACGCGATCGTTACCAATGTAACTAGAAACTTCGTGCGCTGGCGAAGATCGGGATCGACCTCTTTTCGGATGGTAAAGCGAAGCGGGCTCTTTCCTTGATACTGCTTCACGCTCATTGCTCTACGTTTACTTGTGCAACACGTTCGCTATCATTGGGTCATTTCTTCTCGTCCAACAGTTTTTTAATAAGGTCCCTGGCGCCAGGACTATACCAATCGGCAGGTCCCCAGGCTCGTGCCAGAGCGATCCCTTTGGCGTCGATAAGATAGGTCGCAGGTAATCCCCATGCACCGTACAGAAGGCCTACCTCTCCATTGGGATCAAACGCTATCGGAAATGTAATCTTAAGTTCCCCAACAAAGGAAAGGGCGCTCTTCTTGTCGTCCTTGACATTCACACCTAAGATCACGAAACCCCGGTTTTTGTATCTCTGGTAAAGACGCTCCATGGCTGGCATCTCCTCGCGGCAGGAGACACACCAAGAAGCCCAGAAATTGAGCATAAGAAGCTTCCCGCGAAAATCTTTAAGGCTTACCTTCTCCCCTTCGAAGTTTGGAAGAGTAAATTGAGGGGCGGGGGAGTGATCCATCATTTCTTGTAGGTTAGGAACCAGTTTGTAATTGATCGGCCCCTTTTCTGCCGACAGCAGGTAAGAAGCGGACGCAGGGAGCATACCCAGACATAAGACTGAGAGAAGCCAAAAAATCCGACCTCTGAATTTACAACTCATTGTTTCACTCCCTCAATAAACCCCGAATCTTTCTGGCGATGGTCTGAATCGTCGTCTCTCTTACACGACTTGGAAACCTGATCGCAGCCCTGACCCGCAGGGCGTTTCATGCTTCAAGCTGTCCAGCCTTTCCGCCACATTAAGTAATAGATTCCGACAAACACAGCGAACCAAAGCAAGCTTGCCATCGTCCCTCCTCGGTTTTTCCCTATCTGTCCCTATCGTGGATTATTTCTTTCTCGACAAACTCTTTTCAAGCTCTTCTTCAATCACAGTCTGAAAAACATCAAAGGGCTGAGCCCCGACCATTAATCGCCCATTCACGAAAAAACTCGGTGTTCCGCGCCCTCCCAAAGAGAAAGCGACCGCCGTTTCGCCTTCGACCTTCTTCCGGTACTTCTCGTTTGCCAGGCATCGTTTGAAATTCCCGGCCTTAAGCCCCAACTCTCGCCCGTATTGCTCGAGTTTGGATTGGGTAAATGCCAATGCGCCCTGATTGGCGAAGAGCCGATCGTGGTACTCCCAGAATTTTCCTTGTTCTCCCGCGCAGTCGGCTGCCATCGCGGCCTGCTCGGAAAACTTTCCGAGGATCGCAAAGTGGCGGTAAACAACCCGCACCTGGCCTTGCTCGACATAGGATTCCTTCAGCTTGGGAAGCGTATCGGCCCAGAATTTTCTACAGAAGCTACACTGAAAATCCGCAAACTCTACGATCGTCACCGGCGCGGTAGAACTCCCAAGCATTGGCCCTTTCCCAAGGGCTGAGAGGGTTTCCTCAACAGAGAGATCTTTAGACGCTTCCAATGCGGGACTGAGGCCGAAAGCAAGCATCCATGCCAAAGCGATACTTACAAGGCGCATTCTTTCCGCTGACGAAGCTCGCCTCATGCCGGGCTCTTTGCCTGGCGAAGTGTCTTGATAATTGCTCCCGCGTTCTCACCGAAGCTACGATCTATTTGCTGTTCACGAATCCGGCCCTGTTTGTCAACCACGGCGTACCCCATCTCTGGCATTCCCATTCCCTTCCCCTCCATCCCGTGCTCCCTCACTATCACCATGTTTGGGTCTGAGAGGATTGGAAAAGCGAGATTAAGGTCAAGGGCGAGTCTGGATGCTTCCTCCGGGGTATCCATGCTCATTGCGAGCACCGCTGCACCTTCAGCTTCCAACTCTTTTACACGGGGCCGCAGCTTCACGAGCTGCTCGCGGCACATCCCTCACCCGGCTCCCATGTAGAAAATAAGAACGACTTCCTTCTTTCCTAGGTAGTCCTGCAACGAAACCATCTGGCCCGTGGAAGCTTGAAGGGTGAAAGAGGGAGCCTTCTTGTAACCCCAAAGCGTGCCTTTCCACTGCCACGCTACAACACCTGCAATGACAGCGAAGGCCAGGAGTGTCCTAAAAATCCACTTCTTGCGACTCCGACTTAAAGGACGGCGGTCGGACTCCCGTCTAACGTTTTGCCGCTGCTCATGCTTTTTTCCTGCGCTTCTTTCCATCTAGACCCTCTATGATTCTCCTTCGGGCTTGAACAGTAAGGGAACAAATCCCGGGACGCTTTCTTTATAGCGCCTGAAATCCTCGCCGAATCGCTCTTTTAATTCCCTATCCTCTTCTTTGGCCAGGAGAATGTATCTACCGATAAGAAACGGAGCGAGAAGAATGGTAAGAAGAGTCGGCCACATGATCAGAAACGCAACGATGATAAGGATCAGACCCAGATACTGTGGATGGCGCAACTTCGCATATACGCGGTCGATAACTAGCGCCCCTTCGCCTCCATAGACCTCCTTCCAGCCTGTGGCCAGAAGGGTGAATCCTAAGAAAATAAGTCCTGTACTTACGACCATCACGAGGTAAACACCAGCTTTTAAGCCCATAACCCCCGCCCGTGAAAGCAGATAGGCCCACAGGTGGCTCTCATGCATGCCAAATACTTTTGGGTCAACTCCCAGAAGAGGGGCCAGAAGGTAGAGGGTCAGAGGAATGCCGAACATCTCGGTAAAAAGGCTGATAAAGAAAGCGCTAGTGAGACTGGCGCCGCGCCACTCCTTTGGCCTGCGCGGACGGGTCAGGAAGAAAACGAAAAAGAGAAAGAGGCCTGTGATCATGAAAACCATCGACCAGTTTCCATACCATTTATCAAAGGGCATATTCTCTTCAGGGTTGCGAAGCGTGCCCAAAAAGCCCAAGAGGAACAATCCGACGGTAAAGATGACGAATCCGATGCGCAAGACTCGTCTCCGGTCCAGGTTCTGCGCTAGGTTCATCCAATTGTCTCTCTAGTTTTTCCGAGGATGAAAAGGCCTATGAGGGATGACAAAATTGCTGCCCCACTGAACACCTGCGCGGCAGGCATTCCACCAGCAAAAATGGCCGGAGCACCACGGAAAAACTCTACCAGAAATCGCGCTACCCCGTAACCGGCAAGATAGATGAGAAAGCTAAAACCATCAGCGAGAAACCCTTTACGCATCTTCCATATGAGGAGAAACAGCAAAAAATAGGACACCATCTCATAGATCTCGATAGGATGAAGAGGGATGTTTAAGGGCGCCAGAGAACGGGGATCGGTATAAGTGATCCCCCACGGAAGGTCCGTTGGTCTCCCATAGCTGTCGCCGTTGAGCAGACAGGCAAACTGGCCGAATGTCTGTCCCAGGGCGATCCCTGGAGCCAGCATGTCCGCAAATTTCAACAGAGAAACTTTCTTTCTGCGGCAAAACCAAACAGCAGCGAGAAACCCGCCTATTAGAGAACCAATCACGCCGATTCCTCCGTGCCATACAGCCAGGATCTCCCAGGGGTTTTGTAAATAGAAAACCGGCTCGGAAAAGAAAACGAAGTAGAGGCGCGCTCCAATAATTCCGCCTAGAAGGGCGTAAACGGCAAAGTCCTGGATAAGCTTGGGATCAAGTCCTTTTCGGCGCGCTTCCTTAGTACTCAGCCAGAGGCCCACTAAGAAAGATAGGGTAACAATGACTCCGTAGGAGCGAAGCTCAAAATTTCCTAACTGAAAAAGAATAGGATACATACGCTCTAATTTAGGAAGTCGGGTTTTCGCTCCGGAGCAGCTTTTTTAAATCTCGGCGCAGGCGGACCATAGCCTCCGCGTCAATCCCCGAGTAATAGCCCCGAATGCGCGCCTTACGGTCCACTAAGATCAGCCGGGAGCTATGGAAGATCTCTTTCTCCTCCCCCGTCTTTTCTTTCACCTCTGGGGGATTTTCTTGCTCACTGATCCCTACCTTGAAACCGTCCTTTGCAAGGCGGTAGATTGTCGATTTATCTCCGGTAAGGAAGAGCCAGAGTTCAGGATCGGCACTGAAGCGCTCAGCAAATTTTCTGAGGATCTGAGGCGTATCTCTCTCAGGGTCAACGGTTATCGAGACGAAGAGGACATCTTTTCGGAATTCCGGGTCGCTTTTATACTCCAAATGCAATAGCCCCATCTGAGGCACGATCAAAGGGCAAATATCGCGGCAGTCTGTATAGAAAAACAGAACCACCCAGACCTTGCCTTTAAGGTCACCAAGGGTGACATTTCGGCCGCTCCGTTCAACAAGAGAAAAATCCGGGGCTGTCTTGTAGACCTGCAGCCCTTCGAGGTGCTTCTCTTCCCATCCGCCTTGCACGCGCGTACCTGCCTGCCAGCTCCGCGCGGTAAAGCCAGCCAGAGCCGCCAACGCAATGACAAGCAATCCCCAGAGAACCTTCCGCAGTATTACGATCTCCTTCATTTCGGCGCTCCATTACCGGACCGAACGATATTCACCCCTACCCTCTTCAGCGCTTACAATACCTAAAAGCGCCTGATCCAACTTGGCTGTGATAATTGGCAAGTCTAAGCCCCCCACATGTTTGTAAGTGATCCGGCCTTCACGGTCGATAAAAAACGTTTCCGGAATACCCCAGACCCCGTAGTCAATGGCGATCTTTGCGCTCGCGTCTCGCCCGTTCAAATAGGTGATGCCGAATTCTTTGATAAAAGCCCGCGCGTCCTCTTCTGTGTCCTGGATATCGACCCCAAGAAAGACGACGCCCCGGTCTTTGTAACTTTGCCACGCCGCTTCCAGCGTCCGGGCCTCGGCGCGGCACGGCGGGCACCATGAAGCCCAAAAATTGAGAAAGACTGCTTTTCCCCGAAAATTCTCAAGCCGAATCGTCTTCCCATCGAAGAGTGTCAACGTGAAGGAAAAAGCCTGTTTGCCAATTAGGGGCGAAGCGATGTAACGCGGATCCCTACTGAAACCGTAGGCGAGAAGCCAGATGAGAGGGATGACAATCCCGGCTATGAGGACGAGGCGTCGCCAAGACATCGACAAGGAATACCTGCCGCAACGAGAATTTGGGAAACCTCACGCCTTCAAAA
>JAHFAP010000036.1:0-13463 GCA_023250495.1 Deltaproteobacteria bacterium
GTGCAAGTCGATCGCACCATAAAGTCTCATCTCTTCTCCTCCTTTGAGTTGTGGGGTTGGCTTACGCTCAACCCTACAGCCTCTTGGAGAAGCCTTCTAGATGATTATCAAATTCATTAAGAAGGCAACAGCTAATAAGCAGCGAAGGAAACCGTGATTGGGCTCGCCGGTCTTTCTCAACAGTCTATCAGTCGAGCATCTCCATAATCTCCACCGCCAGTGTCGGCAGCAGAAATCACGAGTCGCCTTTCAGGTTGGTGTCCCGAAATTTGCGGATAATTCCTTGAGCATCCCAGTCTCCAAGCTCTTTAGCCAGCGCGTCAATTTTACGTGACGCCTCCTGCATCTTCTGACGCGTTTCCTCCTCTTTGCGCTGAAGCTGCTTGGCTTCGATATATTTCTCTAAAGCAGTCTGGATGAGGGCGCTACGATTGGTTCCCTCTGCCTTCGCCTCCTCGTCGATTTCGTCGAGCAGTTTATCCTTTAAGAAAACGTTCACGCGACCCATGACCCACCTCGTACTGCAGTATTAGACGACACTACGGGTATGTTATCAAGTCTGTAGATAAGATACTCATGTTCACCCAGGCAAAGCCGAAGGGACCGAAACTAAAACTCTTGCACCTGCAAAGCGTAGACGGGTCTTTTTAAATAGACTGTTGATCCTCGTCGAAGACTGTCGTAAAAGTTATTAGACGTATGACCAGTAGTCCCGAAAAGATCTCAGCGGCCCAGCTCATCGAGCTGCTGAGAGAGGCCCGACGCCGCACCCTGGAGCTGATCGCCGATCTCAGCGACGAGCAGATGATCGGTCCGCGCCTCACCATCGTCAACCCTCTGCTCTGGGAGATCGGGCACATCGCATGGACCCAGGAGTTCTGGGTGCTGCGCCATCTGCGCGGGCAGAGACCTCTCGTCGAAGGCGCCGACGCCCTCTATAATTCCACCGAAGTCGCCCATGACACGCGCTGGGAGCTGTTGCTTCCTTCGCGCGAAAAAACTCTGGCTTACATGGACACGGTCCTGAGCCGGGTCACGGACAGCCTTGGCGCCCGCGAGCCGGCGCCTGAAAAGACTTACTTCCATCTCCTCGTCCTCTTCCACGAAGACATGCACGACGAGGCGATCACCTACACCAGACAAACCCTGGGTTACCCGCCGCCGAAATTGAGCGTGGCGGAGCAGACCACGAACGAAAAAATTCACGGCGCGCCTCTTCTCGGCGACGCACAGATTCCCGGCGGCACATTCATGTTGGGCGCGTTTCCCGACCTCCCCTTCGTCTTTGACAACGAGAAATGGGCTCATCCTGTTGAGCTCAAGCCGTTCCGCATCGGCCGCGCGCCAGTGACGAACGGACAGTTTGCCGCGTTCGTAGACGACGGAGGATACCGGCGGCGAGAATTTTGGAGCGCGGAGGGCTGGCGCTGGCTGGAATCCGGAGGCTCGCCGGCGCTGGAGCGTTCTTTCTCCAAGTTCTTTAGGAGGGAGCAAGAACACATCTCTTCATCGGAGAAAGCCGAACATCCGGCCTATTGGAAAAGAGAATCCGGCGGACGCTGGCTGCAGCGCATTTTCGATAGATACGTCGCGCTCGGGAAAGATCTTCCCGTGATGCACGTGAATTGGTACGAGGCCGACGCCTACTGCAGATGGTCAGGCCGGAGACTTCCCACCGAGGCGGAATGGGAGATGGCCGCGTCCGTCGAGCCCGCCACCGGCCGCAAGCGGCTCTTTCCCTGGGGCAACGACGCGCCCACGCCGTCGCGCGCCAACCTGGACGGCCGCGCATTGGGGTTGGTGGAGGTCGGCGCACTGCCCGAGGGAGACAGCGCCTTCGGCTGCCGCCAGATGATCGGCAATGTCTGGGAGTGGACGGCGAGCGACCTCTTGCCTTATCCGGGCTTTGTAATCGATCCTTACAAGGAATATTCGCAGCCGTGGTTCGGAACGCATAAGGTTCTGCGCGGCGGTTGCTGGGCCACGCGCTCGCGCCTGATCCGCAACAGCTGGCGCAACTTTTATACTCCGGACCGGCGCGATGTGTGGGCGGGTTTCCGCACTTGCGCGCTCTAAGCAGCATGAAGATCAGGCTCATCACTCCGGCATCGGCGAACGAGCGCAACGGTAACAGCATCACCGCCGTGCGCTGGAAGCGCATCCTCAGCCAGCTCGGCCACCGCGTCGTCCTCGAGGAACGCTACGAAGGCGGAGCTTGCGATCTCATGATCGCTCTGCACGCGCTGCGCAGCTTCGAATCGATCAGGCGGTTCCGAGAAATGCATCCCGGTCTCCCGCTGATCGTGGCCCTCACCGGAACCGACCTCTATCGCTATATCCACACGCATGCCAACGCGCGGAAGTCGCTTGAGCTGGCGAGCTGCCTGATCGTCCTGCAGGAGAAGGGAATCGCCGAACTGCCGAAGCGATTCCGTTCCAAGACAAGAGTTATCTATCAGTCCGCTCCGCAACTCAACGGCCATGTCCCAGAAGCCGGCAACGGCTTCAGGGTCTGCGTCGTTGGGCACCTGCGACCGGAGAAGGATCCATTGCGTGCGGCCATGGCGGCGCGCCGCCTTCCGGCGTCCTCCCGAGTGCAGGTGGTCCACATAGGCCGGGCTCTGAGCGGCGAGATGGAAAGGAGAGCGCGCGCGGAGCTCGCCCGCAACCCGCGCTACCGTTGGGTCGGGGAGCTGCCGCACTGGCGGACGCGGCGCGTGCTGGCCAGCAGCCGCCTGCTGGCGCTCACTTCGCGGATGGAAGGCAGCGCCAATGTCCTCTCCGAGGCGATCGCCTCGTCGGTGCCGGTGGTCTCCTCAAAAATACCCGGGCTCATCGGCACCCTCGGAGAAAATTATCCCGGCTACTTTTCCGTGGGAAATACGCGCGAGCTCGCCGACCTCCTTCGCAAGGCTGAATCCGATTCGAAATTTTACCGCAGGCTTAAGTCCCACTGCGCGCGGCTGCGATCCCTGGTCGATCCCAAGCGCGAGCGATCGGCGTGGAAAAAACTGCTTAGCGAATTGAGTGACTAATACAATCGTCTGAATATTTGTTACATCTCCTTATTTCCCTCTCGCCCCACCCTCACTCTAACCCTCTCCCTGCTAGGGAGAGGGAAGGGTGAGGGACAAAAATGTAACGGAATTTAATGCGCCGGTATTAGGTTCCGTTCCTGTGCGCTTCATGAATCCACTTCTTCACCCACGGCAGCAGGACAAAAGCAGGCAGCGAGATAAGGAACGTCAGAGCGAAGTAGTTGCCGTAACCCATCCGCTCGGCGCCCAGGCCGCTCACTCCACCCACCAGGCGGCCGGTCAGCGAAAAGATCGAAGAGAGGAAGGCGTACTGCACGGTAGCGTGCTCCTTCTCGCAGACGTTCATTAAGAAGGCGAGAAAGGCCGCCGTCCCAAGACCGCCGGTGAAAGATTCAAAGACCGAGGCGCTGTAGAGGCCGAAGCGGCCCAGCTCGGCCCAGGCGACCACGGCATAGCCGAGATTGGAGACCGCCTGCAACAAACCCAGCGCCCAGATGCCACGAAAAGTTCCGTAGCGAGCGATAAAAGCGCCGCCGGCCAGCGAGCCGGCCACGCTCAGAATAATGCCCGCGGTCGTAGGAACCAGCCCGATCTCGAACACAGACCGCCCCTGATCAACCCAGAAAGGCTTCACCATCGGACCGATGGCAAACTCTCCGAGCTTGTAGAACAGAACGAACAGGACCAGAGGAACCGCGTTCCAGGTTCCGATCCAATTCGCAAAACCCGCAATCCATTGCGACCGCGTTTGCTCCGGGAGCTCGAGTCGCGGCGCACGCAAGACCAAAAAGCCGAGCAGCACGAAAACGAGCGCGGCGCAGAGGTAAAGCACGCTCCACGGAAATATCGCGGCGAGAAAAACGGTGCCGCCACCGATCACCACCAGCGCCACGCGATAGGCCGAGGCGCGCACGCCGTTCGCCGGTCCCTCTTCCTCGCGGTCGATCAAAGCGACGGTGTACGAGTCGATGGCGATATCCTGCGTCGCCGAGAGCGTGGTGAGCAGAAGCAAAAGGCCGGCGAGGAGCCAACCTGGATGCACGGCATCCACCAGGGGCAGAAGCCCGACGGCGAGCGCTATCGCCATCATACAACCGCTGACCCAAACCCTGCGGTCGCCGAAGCGGTGGACCAGCGGAGACCAAAAAACCTTGAGCGAATAGGGCAGCTCTAGCAGGCGCAGGCCGCCGATGGCGCCGAGAGAAATTCCCTGAAGCCGCAGATAGACCGGCAGCGCCTCCCAAAGAATCGCCAGCGGACTGCCCTGGATGAAATAGAGAAGGGCTACGACGCCGAGCTTCTTCCTCGACTCCGGGGCAAGACGCTCCGCGCCCAAAATGCTCCAGACAGTTACTTTCACAACGATCCGAGTAGCAGATCTGGAGTCGGATAGAAAGAGAAAAGGATTCAGTCCACATCCTTGCGGACAAGCGGCGCGCCGCCGGGAAGGCTGGCGCGTCGGTAAATCTTATGATACTCGCCGTGGAAAGGTCCAAAGGGAAATGAAGCCGAAAAGCATTCTTTTTCTCTGCACCGCCAATTCCTGCCGCAGCCAGATGGCTGAAGGCTTTGCCGGCAAGCTCGCGACGCAAGGAATCCAGATCTACAGCGCGGGGACTGAGCCGAAGACAGTTCACCCTCTGGCGATCAAAGTCATGAAAGAAGTTGGGATCGATATCTCCGCTCAGAGATCGAAGAGCCTGGAAGAAGTTCCGCTGGAGAAGATTTCTCTTGTGGTGACTCTCTGCGGCGAGGTCGCTGAAAGCTGCCCGACACTTGCCAAAAAAATAGAGCGGCGTCATTGGCCACTAGCCGACCCGGCTTTGGCCCGCGGAGATGAAGAGACGGTTTTGAAGACTTTCAGAAACGTGCGCGACGAAATCCGTGATCGAGTGGAGAGTCTGTTTTCCCTTTAACCCTTCAACCCTCTATCCCTTGATCTGCTAATCAGCTGGTGCTGAAGGAATAGTTCCGCACGGTGCCGTCCCGGTTAAAGATGAAGTGCAGCCGCTTCTGCTGCAGACCTGTGACGGAATAGAGAGAGTAGTAATAGGTCCAAGTCTCGTACCCGCTGTCGGCGCCTCTTTCCACCGGCTCGCCAAAGGCCGCATAGACCTGGTCCTTAGTCGTCACATTGGGTTCGAGCTTTTCGATGGGAAAAGTGGGAAAGTCTCTTCCCACCGAGTAGCACCCGGCGAGAACAAGAATGACGAACAGAAGACAGAGTCGGTTCCACATAACTCCTCCTCAAATCTCTCTCCTGCCCTCAAACGCCTTGCCCAGGGTCACGGCATCGGTATATTCGAGATCGCCGCCCATCGGCAGGCCGCGCGCGATGCGCGTGACTTTAATGCCCAGCGGCTTGAGCGCCTTGGAGAGATACAGCGCGGTCGCTTCGCCCTCGACGGTCGGATTGGTCGCGACAATGACCTCGCGGACGCCGGCGCCTCCGACCCGTTCCAACAGCTCTTTGATCCGCAGCGCCTCCGGCCCGATGCCGTCGAGCGGAGAGATCGTTCCCTGGAGCACGTGGTATAGCCCTTTGTACTCCTGCGACTTCTCCACCGCCATCATGTCCGACGGCTTTTCCACGACGCAGATCTTTTCCCGCTCCCGCCGGGGATCCTGGCACACTCTGCATTCCGCCCCATCACTGCGGCGGGGATCGATCTCGCTCAACCCGAAGCAGGTGCGACATATACCCATCTCCCGCTTGAGCCTGCCGATGCTCTCCGCCAGCTCCTGCACATCTTCGGCCTTCTCTTTGAGCATGTGAAAGGCCAGGCGTGCGGCTGTTTTCTCGCCGATTCCCGGCAGTTTGCAGAGTTCCCGAATCAGACGGGCAAGGGGTGCGGGATAGTTACTCATTTCGGATTTTGGATTGCCGATTTTGGATTCAAATCTAAAATCCAAAATCTAAAATCGAAAATTGTATCAGGGCGTTAGCCCTGGAATTTTCAGGCCTCCGGTGATCTTGCTCATCTCTTCCGCGGCCATCTCGCGCGCCAGCCGGAGCCCTTCGTTGACCGCTGCCAGGATCAAGTCCTCCAGCATCTCCATCTCCTGGGGATTGACGACCGTCGGGTCGATCTTTACGGACGACAACGCAAGCTGACCGTTGACCGTGACGCGCACCATGCCGCCTCCGGCGGAGGCTTCCACGGTCCTGCGCGCCAGCTCTTCCTGAACCTGCGCCAGCCTCGCCTGCATCTCCTGAGCCTGCTTGAAAATATTTCCCATGCCCCCGAAGCCCTTGGCCATAACGCTTCCTTTCTCTCGTCTAGTCCGCCCTTTTCACCTGCTTGACCGAGCCGCCGAAGATCCGCAGCGCCTCCTCCACCACCACATCGTTTCCTTCAGTCTTCCCAGACCTGACTGTATTGGCCGGACTCCCCGCTTCCCCCTGATCTCTCTCATTTCTCGAGCTGATAGGAACAACCGCTACGGCCACTTCCCTGGAAAAGAATCGTTGAGCGAAGCCTTTTAACAGCGACAAGTTTTCAGGGTCCTGAAGAGAGCTCAGATGGAACTTCTCTTCCACGCCGATCTTCAACTGACCCGGGGCAATCTCCAAAGGTCGAGACCGCTCGAGATGGGAGGCCAACACCTTCTTTTCCTTCATAACGAAGACAACAAATTTCTGCCAAATTCCCTCCTCATCGTCCTCCGCACTGGACTTCGAGGGAGCAACTTCGCTCGCTGACTCCGGATACACGCGCCTTTGCTCAGGAGGAGGCAGCGGTATTTGACTTCCTTGCCCCGACAGCTTTTTTTCCAATGCCTCCAGCCGCTCGAGAAGCTGGTCGACTGGAAGAGTCCCCGGAAGAGTCGCCAGCCGGATCAACGCGGCCTCCAGGGCAAAGCGCGGGTAGGACGAGCGCGCCACCTCCTCATCTCCCTCAGCCATAAACCTAAAATAGTCCAGCAAAGCATCCGCGGAGAGATCCGCCGCCTGCTGCCGCAGATCTTTAATCTCCTGGTCGGGCAGATCCAAAAGTTGGGCAAAAAGTCCTGGAGCCGCCTCGCCCTCATCGCCCTGCCTTCTCTGTTCCTTCGCCAGCCGAGCCACCAAGAGATTGCGAAAATGCTCCACCAGCTCCCTGGACAGGCGGGTGACGTCCCTGCCCTGATTCACGACTTGAGCAATGAGCTCGACACATTTATTTGCATCGCCCTGAATCACCGCCCCGGAGAGATCATACAGCACTCGGCGCTCCGTAACGCCCAGAACATCTTCCACCAGACGCTCGTCGATCGCCGGCCTGCTCTCTTCCGTGCCCGCCCCCGGAGCCGCGTAAGAGAGGATTTGCTCGAGCAGCGACTGCGCGTCCCTCATGCTGCCTTCCGCTTCGCGCGCCACGAGCAGAAGCGCGCCGTCGGTGATGCGAAGAGATTCCTTCTGCGCAATCTCGCCCAGCCGCTGGACGATCTCGCGCGTCAAGATGCGGCGGAAATCAAACCGTTGGCAGCGTGAAAGGATGGTCTCGGGAAGACGATGAGGCTCGGTGGTGGCCAGAATGAACTTCACGAACGGAGGCGGCTCCTCGAGCGTCTTCAGCAGCGCGTTAAATGCATCTCGGGTGATCTGGTGCACCTCATCGATGATGTAGATCTTGAATCGGCTCTTGGCCGGCTGGTAGCGGGAGTTCTCGATGATCTGCCGGACCTCGTCAATGCCACGGTTCGACGCCCCATCGATCTCGTAAACGTCGATCGAGTTCCCCCCGCGGATCTCGGTGCACGAGGTGCATTCGCCGCAGGGATCCGGCGTCGATCTTTTTTCGCAGTTCAGCGCCTTGGCCAGGATGCGTGCCGCGGTAGTCTTGCCCACGCCGCGGACGCCCGTGAATAGGTAAGCGTGGGCGATCCTGCCGGCGGCGATGGCGTTGCGCAGAACCCGCGTGACGTGGCCCTGGCCAACGATGTCCTCAAACCGTTGCGGCCGCCATTTCCGGGCTAGTACTACGTAAGACATAGCAAAGTGAGTAGTGAGCCGTGAGTAGTGAGGAGTTGAACAGCAAGCGCATCCAAGACCCATCTGCTCACTGTCTCACTCCTCACCATCTCACTGACATCTATCGGATGCCCATTGCTGACAGCCAGGCTTCCCTGTGGCACAGGGGAAAATCCGCTACCGCTGCTTCCTTCCGGACCTGACGGGGTTTGCGGGTCCGCCTTGCACAGGACCCGACTATCAGCAATCGACATCCAGTCAAATCGACGAGACACTCACAGACTACGACGAGCCATTAGAAGAATCAAGACAAAACCCGCAAAGTCCTTTAACGTTTTTTTTACGCCTTCAGACCAGCTTTTAATTAGGCCATCGCTTCTTCGCTTGCTATCGTGGTGGTGTGAAAACGGACAATCTGTTGTCTTCAAAGCAGCAAATGTCTTTAGCGCCACTGCCTTCTATGATTGGTATTCGGCGGATAGTCCATCCGACCGATCTTTCCTCTGCGTCTCAAGGCGCCCTGACTTGGGCTATCGATATCGCCAAACAGAACCAGGCCGAGTTGCTGCTGATTCATGTTCTACTGCCTCCTACACCAATATACGAGGTAGAATCGGCTCTCCGCCCCCAAGCGGAATCGACAATGTCGGCCTTGGCAAACGAAGCAAAGCAAAAAAGAGTGAGCGTCAAAAGGCTGTTCCTTAAGGGGACAACCTCCGTAGATAAGCAAATCGTTCGGTCGGCAAGGATTTTGGGGGCGGACCTGATCATTATGGGAACGCATGGACGCACTGGCGTCTCCAGGCTTCTCACAGGAAGCGTGGCTTCGAGAGTCATCGCTCGCGCTCACTGTCCGGTACTGGTTGTTCGTGGCCGATCCGTAAAAGCAACTGCTTCACAACGAACTCGATCCCTGCAGAAAGTTTCGATGCTTATGCCTCAGCGGGAGAAAGACTCCGGCTGACCCTAGACCGCGCTCAATCGAAGAGAGCAAGTTAGGATGAGCGAGAAAAATAGGGGGAACTCTTCCCTTAAGGATATTTTTTTTGGAAAGCCCAAGGACCCTTTGGATCCGGCGGTCTTCCACCGGGTCTCGCTGGCCGCCTTCCTCGCCTGGGTCGGCCTGGGATCAGACGGACTCTCGTCGTCTGCCTACGGCCCTGAGGAGGCGTTCCGCGCCCTGGGCGACCAGCATTACGTCGCAGTCGGCCTCCTGGTCGCCACCACTTTTACTATCTTCGTCATCGCCTACGCCTATTCGCGCATCATCGAGCACTTCCCGTTCGGCGGCGGCGGCTACATCGTAGCGACCAAGTTGCTCGGCTCCAGCTTTGGTGTCGTGTCTGGCTCGGCATTGGTCGTCGATTACGTCCTCACCATCTCGGTCTCGATCGCTGCCGCCGCTGACGCCATCTTCAGCTTCCTCCCGCACGACTGGCATCTCTGGAAGCTGGCCGTCGAATTCGTCGTCATCGCTCTGTTCATGATGATGAATCTGCGCGGCGTAAAGGAATCGGTCGCGGCGATAGCGCCGATCTTCCTCCTTTTCATCGTCACCCATGCCGTTGTTATCCTCGGCACCATCGCGCTCTATGCCGGGGCGATACCGGCGGTAGCGCAGGAAGTCCGCGTCGGCTTCCAAAACGGCGTAGCCACGCTCGGTCTAGGCGGCCTCGCGGCGCTCTTCCTGCATGCGTATACGCGGGGTGCCGGTACCTACACGGGCATCGAGGCGGTCTCGAATGGGCTGCAAATTATGCGCGAGCCCACGGTGGAGACCGGTAAGAAAACGATGCTCTATATGGCGACGTCGCTCGCTGCCACCGCTGGCGGCATCCTTATCTGCTACCTGCTTATCCACGCCGTACCTGCAGAGGGCAAGACGATGAACGCGGTCTTGGTGGAGCGTTTCGCCAGCAGCTTTAGCTGGGCAGGGCTACCGCTCGGTCACTGGTTGACTATCGTCACCTTGGCCAGCGAGGGCGCCATTCTCTTCATCGCCGCGCAGACGGGCTTGATCGACGGCCCGCGCGTCATGGCGAACATGGCGGCAGACTCCTGGCTGCCACACCGCTTCGCGCACCTCTCGGAGCGTCTCACGGTACAAAACGGCGTCATACTGATCTCGGTCGCCGCAGGGCTGACACTCCTCTACACACGCGGAGAAACCACCACCCTGGTGCTGATGTACTCGATCAACGTCTTTCTCACCTTCTCGCTTTCGGAGTCAGGCATGGTGCGGTACTGGATTCGCCACCGGCGAGACTACCCGGACTGGTGGCGCCACATCACCATCCACATCATAGGGCTTGTCCTCTGCGTCTCCATCCTTCTGGTAATGGTCTTCGAGAAGTTTAGCGAGGGCGGCTGGGTCACCATGGTGATCACAACCGGTTTCATTCTTCTCTGCTATACAGTCCGCTTCCATTATGATCAGGTGCGGGGTGCGCTGAAGAGGCTCGACGAAACCCTGATGAATATTCCTTTTCAGCCGGATCTGAATCCAGTGCCGCCTAAAAGGCCAGATGCCCTCACTGCAGTCCTCATCGTAAGGGCCTTTGAGGGCATTGCGATTCACTCCCTCCTTAACGTCCAGCGGCTTTTCCCGAACGAATTCAAAAATGTTGTCTTCGTCTCGGTTGGGGTCATCGACTCGGGTCAATTTAAAGGGCTTAGGGAGATCGAGAATTTACGCAGGTCCAAAGAGAAAGATCTTAAGAGTTTAGTCGAGTTTGCAAACGCTCTGGGCTGGTATGCGGAGTCCCGCTGCTCTCTGGGAGTCGATCTCATCGCAGAATTGGAGACGCTCTGTAAGTCTGTAGCGCGGGATTTCCCAAAGTCGGTATTTTTTGCCGGCAAGTTGGTTTTTGCCAAAGAGTCCTTTCTTAGTCGCCTGCTTCACAACCAGACCCCTTTTGCTTTGCAACGGAGGCTCCAGATCAATGGCCTAGACATGATGATTCTGCCCATCCGTGTTTTCATTTCCTCGAAGCCCTAGAGAGGTCTGCGAAACAGATCCTCTTAGCAGCCCCAAGTGCGAGGGGCGTAGTTTAATTTGCCCTCGGATTAGAGTAAAAATGGTTCGATGACCGACCACCCACGGGCAAACGCCGAGGCTTTGCTGACGGAATTGCGTAATGAAACTCAACGGGACCAGCCCGCTGAAAAATTTACTAGGACCCCTGCGCCCATCAATGAGTTTTTCATAGCAGGCATTCTGGCCGCGCTGGTTACGGTTGTCTCCTTTCTCATCAAGCCTTTCACGGGGTACTTGCCTATAGCACTACTTTATCTGCTTTTGGTGGTCGCGGTGGGTTTAAAGCTCAGGAGGGGTCCTGTGCTCACGCTAGCTGCACTTAGTGCGCTGCTCTGGAATTTCCTCTTTATTCCACCTCACTTCACCTTCTACATCGATAAGCTTGAGGATGCCATGATGTTTGCCATGTTTTTTGTTGTCGCGATGGCCATGGGCCACCTCACCAGCCGGTTGCGCCTAAGTGAGATCGCCGAACGGCGTCGCGAACGACGGACCGCTGCCCTGCATGAGTTGGCGCACCAGGCCGCTTTCGCTACAGACTTCGATACGGGTCTCCGGGCCGCGGTCCGTCTGATTGAATCCATTTTTGCGGCTCAGGCGGCGCTTCTCCTCCGCCAGACGGACCATACGCTCTCCGAGGTAACACACCCAGCCAGCTCGTTTGCTCTTTCCAAGAAAGAGAACGGCGTCGCTGCCTGGGCCTTCAACCGTCGCATGCCCGCGGGAAAGTTCACAGATACGCTGCCGGATTCAGAAGCTCTCCATCTGCCTTTGCAGGGGCGTACAGCCATTATGGGTGTGCTCTCCATCCGCCCTCCTGCAGGTCGGTTGTTTGACCTGAGTGAAAGGGAGCTGCTCGACGCCTTTGCGGTGCTGATCGGTTTAATTCTTGAAAAAGAGCACATCATTGAAGCCTTCAAGCACGCCGAGGTTCTTGAAGCTTCCGAGCGGCTGCGCCGCGCGCTCCTGGACAGCGTTTCGCATGAATTGAAAACTCCTTTGTCTGCGGTCCAGGCAGGCATCGCTGCTTTAAGTAAGCAGATCGGTACAGACGAAGAAAGACGCGCTACGCTCCGAGAGGTTCAATCCGCTGTGCAACGTTTGCACCGGGTCATTAACAACCTGCTGGACATGACGCGTATTGAGGCCGGCGTCATTCAACCCAAGGTGGATTGGTGCGATATCGGAGACCTCATACAATCGGCAATCAGTTTAGCTGGTGACGCAATCGCCGATCATCGCATCGTTGTCGACGCGGATGAAACCCTTCCCATGGTAAAGCTTGACCAAGCCCTCATCGAGCAGTGTCTCTGCAATTTTCTTCTGAATGCCGTCGCTTGGAGCAAACCGGGCACGAACATCACTGTTCGTGCGGTTCTCAAGGGAGATGAACTTGCTCTTTCAGTTCTTGATGAGGGGCCGGGTCTTAGTAATTCAGATTTGGCTCATATCTTTGAAAAGTTCTATCGCGCGTCCGATGCCCGTCCGGGCGGCACGGGTCTGGGACTTTCGATTGTCGACGGCTTTGTGCGCGCGCACGGCGGCACCGTGCGAGCAGCCAACCGCGAGACCGGCGGCGCCGAATTTGCGTTGACGATTCCAGTCGAAACCATGCGGGCAGACATAATGGAGGACTTAGCTTGAGCGACAAATCCACAGCTCTCATCATCGATGACGAAATACAAATTCGCAGACTGCTGCGTGTCGTTCTGGAGGCGGAAGACTACCGGGTGCTCGAAGCCGAAAGCGGTCAACAGGGACTGTCAGATGTGGCGCTGCGGAGACCCGACGTCGTGCTCCTTGATCTCGGCTTGCCGGACATGGATGGACTGGTCGTCCTTCAGCGGCTGCGGGAATGGAGTCGCGTGCCCGTGTTGATTCTTTCTGTGAGGGATGGTCCCGACGATAAGGTCTCCGCACTAGACGCGGGGGCCGATGACTATGTTACCAAACCGTTCGATTCGTCTGAGCTTCTCGCCCGCTTGCGCGCCATTCACCGACGGGCTCCCCTTGGCACCGAAGATCCCTATTTTCAGGCCGGGCACCTCGCCATTGACTTCAACACCCGTTCCGTGACCGCGAACGGCCGCGAGGTGAAACTTACCGCCACCGAATATGCCCTCCTCAAAGTATTGGCGCAGCACGCGGGTAAAGTCGTCACGCACAAACAGATCTTGCGAGAAGTCTGGGGGCCAAACGCTGAAACCCAGTCTCAATACCTGCGCGTCTACATGGCGCATCTACGCAGGAAAATCGAGATCCCTGATACAGCAGAGAAGCTCCTGAGGACCGAAAGTGGGATCGGCTATCGGCTGGTCCTACCTTCAAGCAGCCGATGATCTGGCGGAGAGGGGGGGATTCGAACCCCCGGTACCCTTATTAGGGGTACACACGATTTCCAGTCGTGCACCTTCAACCGCTCGGTCACCTCTCC
>JAHFAP010000036.1:13563-17911 GCA_023250495.1 Deltaproteobacteria bacterium
AATAACACAGATGACCATCGGAAGGAAGTTTTTTACCCGCGTTCTCACGCAGTCGCCGACCGGCTCGCGATGGCGCTACTTTGAAGCTCTATCAGGATGGAAGTATCGTGAGAGATTTCCCTTGGACGCGGACAAAATCGGCGCTACAATTCATGTCAGGAGGAGCGGGAATCATGATTCTAATCGTCCACTGGTTCTTGAGCGCGCTGAGCCTTTTGATCGTCGCTCACCTGGTGCCGGGATTTGAGATCAGGGGGTTTGGCACCGCGCTGGTCGCCGCCGCGGTCATCGGACTGGTCAACGCCACGTTTGGATTTATGCTGAAGATCCTGACCCTGCCGCTGATGATCGTCACGTTCGGGCTGTTTCTCTTCGTGATCAACGCTTTGATGTTGAAACTGGCCGCCGTGCTCGTGCCCGGCTTTGTCGTGCACGGTTTCGCCCCGGCGCTGCTGGGCGCTATAGTCCTAAGCCTGGTCAGTTTTGCGCTGCGATTTCTAGCGTACAGCCTGTAGGCGAATTTACGGAGGGGAAAAATCTGGCGGAGAGGGAGAGGTATGTCATGGCTTCATTTCAAGAACGATACGGGCCCTGGGCTTTAATTACCGGCGCCTCTTCCGGCATTGGCGCCGAGTTCGCTGACCAATTGGCTGAAAGGGGCATCAACTTAGTCCTGGTGGCTCGACGCAGGGACCGGCTTGAGACTTTGGGCGGAGAACTGGAAAGGAGAAATAAAATTCAGGTCCGGATCGCGATGGCAGACTTATCCAAACCCGATTTCATGACGCCGATCCGTCCCATCACCGAGTCATTAGACATAGGGCTCTTGGTCAACAACGCCGGCTTCGGTTTAGCGGGTAATTTTCTGCAACATGATCTGCGAAGAGAGCTGGATTTGCTGAACGTAAACTGTCGTGCGCCCCTTATTTTGACTCATGAATTTGGGCGCCAAATGACGAAACGAAAAAGAGGCGGGATCATCTTTGTCTCTTCCGTGAGCGGTTACATCGCGACCCCGCTTGAGGCTAGTTATGCTGCAAGTAAAGTGTACGAGCTCTTTTTAGCGGAATCTCTGTGGTATGAGCTGAAAAAGGAAGGCGTGGATGTATTGGCGCTCTGTCCTGGTTCAACGATCACTGAATTCCATGATGTTGCCGGCTCAAGAGCTGTAGCCGCGATGGCGGTGAAACCCGTGGTTGATTTGGCACTAAAGAAACTCGGCAAGAAACCGTCTGCGATTCCAGGCCGGCATAATCGGCTGTTAGTCTCTCTGGTAAAATTGACCCCACGGCGGCTCAATACTGTCCTCGCAGGAAGAGTCATGAAAAATCTTGTATTAGAGGGCGAGAAAGATCGACAGGCAACATAAAGGACGGTGACTGATCGCGACTCAGGATACTAAATCTGCCGTTAATGAGATTGCAGCAAGAAGATAGGCATGATCGGCACGGGAGAATCTCTGCCCACTGAACGAGTACGGGGGCTTGACACAATCTTGCACGAAATCTATAGTGCGCCCATGGTCCATAGGCTCGCAGCGGCGTCAATTGTGTCCATATGGCTGACTCTTTTTGCAGTTGACATAGGAGACGATTCCGGTCTGATCAAGAACCTTGGGGCAGACGTGGATCGGTCCGTGGATGCCGCGCTGGCCGACTTTGGAGAGGCCATAAGGATCTCCGACGACTCGGAAACAACTGTATCCTCTGTTCTGAGCGGCCACTCCGTTGCCGCATGTCTAACCCCTTCCCAGCACCCTGGTATACTAACTATACCAAGCGTCTCACTCTATAGTGTAAGGCTAGAAACGGGGCTCCTAAAGAAACACTCCAAAATCCACGAACTCCACCAAGTCTTTCTGCTCTGATTTCATCCCTTCCTTTTTTTCTAGGGGCCGGGAGCTACCCCGTTCTACGATAAGCACGAGGTCGGCGAAGCTTTGGTGGCGTGGGAGACGGTCAATACGGGCAATTTTATTTTACCTTGTTGCAAGATGCCGAGATCCGTGCCTACAAACTGTTTGGAGGCTATCTAGATGTTCAGCCGGGTAAGTTCGAGAGCGAAGCCCGATCAGTCTACGATGCCTCCTATACTCCGCACTGTCAATTTCAGTCTTGCGGTGATGCACATCTTTGTAAATATTTTCCAATTTTTCATTCTTCCAATCTATTTTTTACCGAAAAGTATGTGGTGGGGTCTCATTCTTGTCCCGTTTGCTGCCTTGAACAACCCTTTCTGGGCTCTTATTCATGAGGCCATCCACGACCTGTTTAGCTCCTCTAATCGTATCAATTTAGCGGTCGGAAGATTGCTCTCTATTTTTTTCGGAGCGCCTTTTCACGTTTTACGTTTTACCCACCTTTCGCACCACAAGTTCAACCGGTCGCCACTGGAAAAAGGAACCGAGATATACGATCCGGAAGAGGTTTCAAGAGTCAAAGCCAGTTTCAGATACTTTTTTTACATCCTGTGCGGGCTTTACCTATTGGAGGTCTTCTCTACATTATTATTTTTCTTACCGCCAAACATTTTCCGTAAGCTGAGGCAGCGTCTTGTCGACCGGGGCAATATTCAGGAGCAATGGTTGGCGAGGAAATTTATGGACGACAAATGGATTCGAGAGATTCGGGTAGATGGCATCGCAATTTGCCTGATTTTCGGTCTGAGTGCGTTCTGTTATCGAGAACATTGGCAACTCTTGGCGGGCCTTTTGATGGCTCGAACGTTTCTCATCTCGTTTATGGATAACGTGTACCATTACGGAACTCCCTTGCACGTCACGATTTCGGGTCACAATCTTTCATTACCCTGGATTTTTTCTACGCTCCTCCTCCATTTCAATTTACATCGCGTTCACCACCGCAATCCCGGCGTTCCTTGGACAAAGCTTCCAGAACTCTTCGCACAGCATTCCGAGAGGTTCGATCGTAATTATTTTACCGCCGCGATGGACCAGTTGTATGGCCCTATACCCTTGGCTGACCTTGCGGGATCCGACGCGATGAATAAGAAATACTAGAAAGAAAAACTGCCTCAAAAGAGCCGCTAGAGAACAGCCCATGATGAAGAGTGATGGTTGGGGTCGTGACCTCCTGATTCTGACTCTGTTACTTGGAGTGCTGTTTGGTTTCAAACTGGGCGCGCGTGCCCTGTGGTCTCCGGAGGAAGGCCACTATTCTGAAATCGCCAGAGAAATGGTCGTCTCTGGGGATTATCTCATCCCCCGGCTCGCCGGGATGAAGTTCCTCGAAAAGCCGCCGCTTTTTTCTTGGTTGGAGAGCGCAGCCATCAGGTTGTTTGGTATTAGTGAGTGGTCGCTACGGTTGTGGCCCGCCATCTTCGCCCTAGTGGGATGTCTCGCAGTCTATGTTGCGGGCAGGATGCTGTTTGGACGCAGGACCGGTCTCATTTCCTCGGCCGTGCTCGCCACCAGCGGACTGTGGTACGCGATAGGCCGCCTCATAAATCTGGACATGGCCGTATCGGTCTTGCTTAGTTGCGCGCTGCTGGCCTTTTTATTAGGAAGCAGGGAGACGCCAGGATATAAGCGGCGCCTCGCTATGTGGGCCTTTTTTGTCTTTTCGGCCCTTGCAACCCTCACCAAAGGTTTAATAGGGATCGTGATTCCCGGCCTAGTGATTGGAACATGGATGTTGCTTCTAAGTGAATGGGGCATTTTAAAAACCATGTATTTCCCCTCTGGCCTTGCCCTCTTTCTGCTCATCGTTGCGCCCTGGTATATACTTGTTTCTCAGACTAACCCGGAGTATCTGAAGTACTATTTCATTCACGAGCATTTCCAACGCTACCTGACAAAACCAGATGGACCTTTCCAGCAGCCGTGGGCGTTTATTCCCGTCTTGCTGTTGGGATTGTTTCCCTGGACTGTGTTCCTGGTGCAGGCCGTAATACACAGCCTGCGCTTTCCTTGGCGGCAACGCCACCGGCACAAGGAACTGATGTTTCTTATATTGTGGGCGGGATGGGTATTCCTGTTTTTCTCTGGTTCCAGTTATAAGCAAATTCCTTACATCTTGCCCATGTTTCCGCCGCTGGCCATCCTGATTGGTCGTTATTTCGCGGCAGGATGGGATACGCACCACCTGTCGGGTGTCCAATCAGGCTGCTGGATTCTGTTTGTCACGATTTCGCTAGTGGTGGTGGCTGGCCTCGCTGCCCCTCAACATTATTTGGAAAGGTATTCGAATTGGCCAAGCCTCGAAGTCCCTATTAAGGAGGCCACAATTGTCTCGACCCAACTGAAAGAGTACGGGGATCTATCAGCTCTAGCAACCTACACATACGCTCAGAGCGCTATCCTGCTTGTCGGCTCGCTGGCAACGCTTAT
>JAHFAP010000199.1 GCA_023250495.1 Deltaproteobacteria bacterium
GGAATTTCCCGTAGAGCGCTATCTGCGCGACGCGAAGTCGTACCAGATCGTCGAGGGCTCGTCGAACATTCAAAAAATTATCATCGCCCAAGACGCATTGGGGTACAGGAAGGCGAATCGATCATGACCAGCGAGCCGGAAATCCACCACGCCTCGGGCTCAGCCACCAAAACATAGCTCCCATGAATCCCCAGAACAAAACCTGGCCGAGGAGCGACAGGGCGCGAAATACACGAACAAACTCAGGCGGGAGCCTCACGGGATCGGGGTTCGAGGGAAGCGCCACGAAGATCAAAGCGAGATAGATCACGTAAGAGATAAGCACCACGGCACGCGCTCGCCTGCCTCTGTGCCGTAACCAGCGCTCGACGCCGAGTGCCAAAACCATTCCAATCAACGACAGCGCGATGAAGCCCAGAAAAAGTTCCTGCCGATAACCGATCGTCTCTGGCTCTCCTACTCCCGGCGGATTGGCGGGATACTTGAGTAGAGGAAAAAGCGCCACCGACCACCCGAGGAGCGCGGCAAGGAAAAACCCTTGTTTGCCGTAGCCCATCTCAGCGAACCACGGGCTGATCGCGTAGGCGAGAAGACCGAACAGGACTCCCCACGCTCCTCCGTAGAGGAGAAATCCAAAGACAAGCCCGAGCTTCTGAACCGGACGGCTGACCACCGGCTCCGCGGGAGGGACTGCTGTCGGTCCCTGCAGTCGGCTTTCCATCTCGATGGCGCGGTCGATGAGCGGCTCGGTCAGGATCCAGTGGAAGCCGGCTGAGACCGCGCCGGCGATCAAGCCGGCGAGCACCGCAGCCTTGAGAACCTCAGCGAGCAACTTGGTCTCCACCCGGGAAAACCTTCACCGGCCAGTGAGCCTGCGGACGAGAGTGAGCAGAAAGGAATTCAATGGCAGGGAAAGCCCGCTGCGTGACGCGCGTCATGGAGAGCTTCATGAATCAGATTCATGTCGAACGCGGCCGGGCCCTGGAGCCACGAGAGCAGAAATCCCTGATCGAGCGCCAGCACGTAGAGCGCGAAGAGCCCGAGCGAGATCAGGCCCGCGAAAACCCATTCCTCACCGAGAGTTCGGATGGTCGCTTCCATAAGTGCCTCCGTCTAAGCTGCAGCGCGGTGGATGCTTTCTCCCCTGTTCTTTAGCTTCAAAATCGTAATCTTGCAACCGCGATTTTCCTAGTCGTCATCAGTTTTTCGACCCGAAGAAGCGGTAGAGATCGATCAGAGCGACCGTGACGCCGGCAAAATAGGTAATGTCTCGGGCCGCAGACGTGAGACCGATATCGACGCCAACGTCGACGTAGATCCTCGGGCTCACCTTGTAGATCAGCGCCCAGTCGGTGCTGCTGAAGCCGGGAGTAGACCGGTTGACGCGCGGGCCGCCGTAGATCTCGCCCGTGAAATCCAGCTTGTCAAAGAGGGAGTGGGAAAAGGCTAGAGCCCACAGATGGGAATCGTCAAATCCTTTTCTTCCCTCCTTGCCCACAAAGCTTAGGAAATAGCTCAGGTCCCAATCCAGGCCGAACAGCTCCTTGCTGGCAAGAAATCCGAGGTTATGGTCCACGCGGCCCGAACCCAGCCCTTTTTTTCTCGAAGCGGTCGGAACTTTGACCTCATAGGAGAAAGCCAGAGCGGGCCAAACTTCGTCTTGTCTATGGAGGCGATACTTAAAGCCCGGAGAGGTATCCCCGATGCCCGAGCGATGGCCCTGCTCGGATGTTACCTGGGAAACATAGTTCTCCATTCCCAGGCGCAATTCAAAATCCTCGGCCAGGCCGAAGCGGATCAGCCCCGAGGCAACAGTGACACTCTTCACATCCGAGCTGCGGAAGCCCCGCTCCCAGCCGTATTCGATCTCCAGGACTCCTCTCTGTGTCACATCCGCCGGGTTCGCTACCCCCGGGCGGTTGGGCGTGGCCGTGATCTCCTCATCAGCGAGCGCATCCTGCGCGATGAAACAGCAAGCCAGGAGCGCAACCACACAGAATTGGCCCGTCAACTGCGACACGCGCTGCCTCACGGCCCCTCAGAACTGAATGGCGGGTGGAACTAGCCGATCAGATGCGCGCGGCCGGAGCAAAGCGCGGGATCTTTCGTTCGGCGAGCGCCAAGCCGCCGAAGAGTACAGCTACATAGAAAAGGCCGCCTGCCACCGTGTTGCCAAAGAAGGGAATCGCCGCCACATAGCAGGCGATCAGACCCTCAAGGCTCCTGGGGTATAGTCCGTCAAAGGCCCACACGCCAAAGTTGGTGACTATGAAAAAGAGCGTCGAAGCCAACAGCGACGCGCCGACAACAGGAAGAGGCGTTGAGCGCCCGCGCAAGGCAAAGCCCATCCAAACGATCAGCGCAAAGGCGCCGTAAACCAAAGGCAGCTGGGAGTGAAAACCGATCGCAGCGTCGCTTAGCAGCATCGCCGCCAGGGGAACAATAAAAGCCCACCGCCGGTTGTCTATCTGGGCCCCCGCGAAGAGGGCCAGCGCTCCGATCGGATCGAAGTTGGGCGGATGGGGCAGCAGCCGCAGAGCGGCCGCCGCGCCCAAGATCATGCCGGTTACTAATGCTGAGCGTGCGTTCATGTTTGCTCTCCTTTTTTGCGTCTACCTTCCACGCGATTTTTAACAGCTTTCCTTCCTCCTTACAACTGCCTCTGCCGAAGAGTCCACGAAGGGAAAGCCTCGATGCAGGACGCGGGGCGCCAACTCGCTCGTGTGAATCTTCCTTAGTACCGATAGATCAAACCTGCAAACAGGTTGATGCCAGGGGCAGGAACCAGAAACGGCTCTCCAAACAATATCCCGGACGTGGAATATTTCCTATTCGTCAGGTTGTTCACGGTGACGTAGCCGGTAAGATCTTTCCACCGATAGCTCACCCTGCTGCCCAGGACAAAATAATCCGCCAGCTTTTTAAATCGATTGGGCTCGTCGTTCAGAAAAAATTGCCGCCCCACATAATTTCCCAAAAGGGAAAGCGTGAGATCCTCCACGGGATGGAAGTTTACTCCCAGGCCGACCCGGTGGCGCGGCACCAGAGGAAGCTCGTCTCCCTTTTTAACCTGCCCCGAAGGCAGAAGCACATCGGTTTCGAAGGTCGCTTTAGTCACCGTGTAGTTGAGAAAGCTGTCGACGAGCTTTCCATAACGCCCTCTGAGAGAAACCTCGACGCCTCTACGCAGCGTCCGGTCGATGTTATCGTTTTTTCCGATGCCACTTAGGGGGTCGGTGACTATAAACAGGATCTCGTCTCTCACCGGCATGTAAAAGAGCGCGAGCGAGCCTTCCAGCCAGTTACTCAGACGCGCCTTCAGCCCGATCTCATAATTGCGGCTCTGCATCGGCAGCAGACTGGTATTCGATCCGAAAGGGCCTAAGGCGAAAAGCTCCTGCACCGTGGGAACACGGATTCCCTCGGAATAACTAAAAGAGAGGCTTAAGTCCTTAAGCGGCACGAAGACCAAACCGGCTTTTGGACTCACGCGATTAAACGCTCTTAGTCCACTGAGTTTGCCGATGAAGCTGTCAAAGCCGGCGAAGTCGATTCGATCCCTATCATAGCGGAACCCGCCGGTGAGAATCAGTGATTCGAAAATACTAAAGCTGTCAGAGAGATAGACACCGGCTACATCCTCGTTGGTTGACTGCTTAGACATGAATGGAACGCCAAAAACCCCGGAGTTATGGCTGGCAAAGCGGTTACGGCCATATTCCACCCCAAGGTTGAAGAGATTCTTCCTCTCCACGATGCTCCCGTCGTGGGTCAACTGGATCGCGCCGCCGCCTGAGAGGACGTTCGTGCGCAGGAGCGAGTTGCCCGAGGTAAATTTGACAAAGCTGAGCAAGTCGCTGTCTCTTACGAAGCCGTTGAGCGCCAAGGAAAAGCTGGCGGGGAGCTTCTGGCGCAGGTTCAAGCTAATCGAGTGAAGATCGCCGTTAGAGAAATCTCCCGGAGTCAGATTTTCAGTGCGATCTCGGCGCAATACGCTCAATGGCAAAGAGCCCGCCTGCTTTAAATGGTCATCGACATGGGTATAGGACAGGCTCACGTCGGTATCCTGACCCAGGTGGTAGCCGAGCTTGGTGAAGATGCGGGTGATTCTTCCTCCGGTGGCCTCGCGAAATCCGTCCGTCAATTCCCGAGTGACACTAAAATAGTAGTCGAAGTTTGAAAGCGGCAGTGGGCCGTCGCTGCTGAAAGTATACCTCTGTCTGCCAAAGCTGCCGCCGGCGCTCTCCAGCTCGAAATGAGGCTTATCGGTTCGGCCCCGCTTCGTGATGATATTGATCACGCCCCCCAATGCATTTCTGCCAAAGACAGTCGCCGTTCCCGGGAGGATCTCGATCCGCTCGATGGCCTCGAGGGGAATGAGATCAAAATTGACGGTATTGAAATCCGGCTCATTGACCCTCACTCCGTCTACGAAGACGCTGGTGACGGGGACCGGCTGCCCATTGAAGCCGCGCAAATCCACCGTGGATTGGAATTCGTTGCCGATCTGATCGTAAAGGACCACGCCCGATTGATACTGGAGGGCCTCTTGGACCGTCTTTGCGCCGAGCTGCTGGATATCGTCAGCGGTAATAATGATCACTTTGCCTGGTATCCTGGCAGCCTCCTCCTCCACGTCTTTAAGTCTCGTGGAGGTAACCACGACTGGCGGCAGGCTCTCTTCCTGGTCGGGCTCTGCGGCGCTGGCGAGATTGGAAATGAGAATGAAAAGCAAAAAAATAGGGAAAACCATAACGCCTCCTTGTCCCGCGAAAGGGGTTTCCCTCACCCTTCCCTCTCCCTGAGGGAGAGGATAAAGGTGAGGGCCATTCTAGGCAGAACGGATAGGTCTCCTGGCTCAGGCTTTATAACCTACTCGCCGCGCCTTCCCATCCTTCGACTTGGCTCAGGACAGTGGCTTCGAACTGCGGCTTTCGTGGCCATCACAGTTGCGGGGCAGCAGGGGAGTTCCCACCCCTCACCCTTCCCCTTCCCATTTTGGATTTTGGATTGCCGATTTTGGATTAAGCATTTCAATCTAAAATCCAAAATCTAAAATCGAAAATCGGAGAGGCTGAGAGAGGAGGGGCAAGTCACCCCTTTCCCTTGAATCCGCCTGCGATTAATAAGACTGGTTCTGTTTGCCTCCTTTAGTTAGTAGATTTGATGGATCGTACTGACGCGGAACGTCGCTCGTGCTCGCCATGAGCTGCATCACCGGCCGCCATCCCCGTCAGTCAACCGAAAGACAATCGGGATCCTGACCCAACTTTCCACCCTCTTCTCCCCGTAGCGCGCCGGCTGGAACAGCCAGAGCCGGACAGTTTCCGCGGCAGCCTGATCGAGCATCGCAAAGCCAGAGCTGCGGCCGACTTCGACTCTTTCAGGTTTTCCTTTCTGATTCACTAAGACTGTGAGAATCACGGTCCCCTCCCTCCCCTCTTTCCTCGCCCTCTCAGGGTAGTGAGGCTTGGGATTATAGGCGTAATGCGCCTGGGCGTAAGCCGAGCCACCGGGCGATCCTCCTCCACTTCCTCCTCCGGGATTCGAGCCTGCGCCGCCACTTCCTACTCCTCCTCCGAAGTTTCCTTCTCCAACCCTCTCTCCTGCTGCGTTTCCAGAGATTCCATGTGTCGCGCTTACGTCAGTCTCCGACGACGTCGCTAGTGCAACTCCGTCATCGACGCTCTCCTCAACCGAGACATGGATTTGAGTTGCACCTTCCGTGGGTGGTTGCACTTTATCCACGCCTTCCGTCTTGAGCAGTTCCGGCTGAGTCATTGGCCTGCCTCTCGGCGGAGCGGGACGGCGTTCTGGCTTTCCTCGCTGACCTCCTGCTTCCGTACCTCCTCCAGTATTCCCTTCGTTCAAAACGAGCACAGGAACAGCCCGCTCGTCGTCTGCCTCGAACAAGGAAACAGGCAAAGCGAGAACTGCGGCGTGTAAAATCACAGAAATAAATATGGCTGAGCAAAGCCTCATCACAGCCACCGATCTGGCCTCTACCGGGATAAGGAAAAAAAGGTGAGCAACCTTTCTCTCTCCTTCGGAGAGGCCGGTTAAAGAGCTCTAGGCAGGTTTCCTGGCTTAGGCTTTA